>JAAZBK010000119.1 GCA_012513855.1 Acidimicrobiales bacterium | reverse complement strand
TGCTCACCCTCAACGACCCCGACGCCCGGCGCATCGGCGTCCCCGGTGGTGGTGGGGTGATGCGGGCCGCCGACCTGGCGCTGCTCTACCAGGGCTTCCTGCACAACCCCGACGGGCTCTGGTCTCCAGAGATCCTCGAGGCGGGCACCGCGGTGGCACGCGTGACGCTCCCCGACTGGGCCGGCGTACCGTCGAACCGCACCCTCGGCCTCATCCTCGCCACCGACGACGGCTTCGCCGACCGCCGCAGCTTCGGCCGCACCGCCTCGCCCCGCTCGTTCGGCCATCCCGGCGCCGGCGGCCAGCTCGCCTTCGCCGATCCCCAGACCGGCTTGAGCGTCGGCTACGCCACCGCGGGACTCGACCAGAACCTGATCCGCGAGGGCAAGCGAACCATCGCCCTGGCCAGCCTGGCCGCCGATCTGCTCGAGGACTGAGGCCGACCTGGGGGTTCCGGGCGGGTCAGGGCCGCGTGGCAAACTCGGTGGTCCCCATGGCAGCACCGCGATGACCAGAAGCATCAGACTCCGCCCCTGGCAGAAGACGGCGCTGGAGAAGTTCGTGGCCAGCGACTCCACCGACTTCCTCACCGTGGCCACCCCGGGCGCCGGCAAGACCACGTTCGCCCTCACCGCCGCCCGGCAGGTGCTTGCCGAGCACCCCCGCCGCCGGCTGATCGTGGTGG
This sequence comes from Acidimicrobiales bacterium, assembly GCA_012513855.1. Lineage (GTDB taxonomy): Bacteria > Actinomycetota > Acidimicrobiia > Acidimicrobiales > Iamiaceae > Aquihabitans. The sequence goes on along the minus strand of JAAZBK010000119.1, from coordinate 11,385 downwards.
CACCCACGGCTCACCTCAAGCACCAGTGGGCCAGGGCCGCGGCCGGCTTCGCCCTGCACCTGGATCCCGAGTGGTCGGCGGCCGACGGGCGGCTCCCGTCCGACATGCACGGCATCGTCACGACCTACCAGCAGGTGGCCACCAGCGCCGAGGTGCTGCGCGGACTGTCGAAGGAAGCCTTCGTGGTGTTCGACGAGATCCACCACGCCGGCGACGACCGGGCCTGGGGCGACTCCGTCCTTCGGGCCTTCATCGAAGCGCCCCGCCGCCTGTCGATCTCGGGGACCCCGTTCCGCAGCGACACCCGGGCGATCCCCTTCGTGCGCTACGTGCTCGACGAGGCGAGCCCCGACTTCGAGTACGGCTACGGCGAGGCGCTCGCCGATCGCCGGGTGGTCCGGCCGGTCTACTTCCCGCGGACAAACGGCCACATGGAGTGGACGGCCCCCGACGGCTCGCTCCAGGCCGCGTCCTTCGACGACGCTCTCGATCAGGCCCGCTCCAGCCAGCGGCTGAGGACGGCTCTGTCGCTCGAGGGCGAGTGGCTGCCGGCCGTGCTGCGCACCGCCGTCTCACAGCTCGAGGTGCTGCGCCGGGACCAGCCCGACGCCGGTGGCCTGGTGATCGCCATAGACCAGGACCACGCCCGGGGCATCGCCGCGATGCTGAGGGACCGCTTCGGCCAGCTCGCCTCGGTGGTCACGTCGGACGACCCCGACGCCTCCGACCGCATCGCCCGGTTCGCCACGTCGACCGAACCCTGGCTGGTATCGGTGCGCATGGTGTCCGAGGGCGTCGACATCCCTCGCCTGCGGGTCGGCGTCTACGCCACCACCACCACCACGGAGCTGTTCTTCCGGCAGGCGGTCGGGCGGCTGGTGCGGTGGACGCCGGGGGTGAAGGACCAGAAGGCGTACCTGTTCATCCCCGACGACCCCCGGCTCAGGACGCGGGCGTTCCAGATCGCCGACCAGCGCCGGCACAGCCTGCGCCGGCGGGAGCAGGACCGGCCCGAGCGCGACCCGGCGGCCCTCGACACCGAGGCCGAAGAACAGCTCTCGCTGTTCGCCGCCCTGTCGGCGGTGGCCACCGACCACGAGACGCAGGCGCCCCCGTTCTCGAGCGCCGACGACGTCGACGACGACGGCGACCCGGCCCTGATCGACGACCCCGCGCTGGTCTTCGACCTCGCCCCGCCGCCGCCGCTCGGCGATAGGCGCGGCCTCGACGAGATGGGCATCGAGCTGGGCGGTCTCGCAGCCCGGACCCGGCGGGAGGAGAAGCGACGGCTGCGGGAGCAGAACTCCGAGATCGTGGCCACCCTCGTGCGTCGAACCGGTCAGACCCACGCCCAGGTGAACGCCGAGCTCAACCGGTTGTCGGGCATCGGCCGGATCACCGAGGCCACGGTTGCCCAGCTGCGCAAGCGCCTCGAGGTGGCCGAGCGCCTCGCTCGGCGCTGACCGGCCAGCTGGTTCGGTGCCCCCGACAGGAATCGAACCTGTGGCCTACCGCTTAGGAGGCGGTCGCTCTATCCGACTGAGCTACGAGGGCGGGATCACGATCGTAATCAGGGGGAGGTGAGGGCGGCGATAAGGCCCTCGCACGTGCGGACCAGGACGGTTGCGGCCGACGCCACCTCCGGGCTCGCCAACGGGTGACCCGCCCGCGCCTGCCAGCGGGCGTGTTCCTCGCCCAGGGCGGCTCGCACCTCCACCAGGTCGGTTCCGCCGGCGAGCCCGGCGCGGACGGCCGGGTCGAGACCCCGTTCTCCCAGCAACACCCGGGCCGAGTCGAGGTCGCCGTCGGCCAGCGGCAGCGCTCCCTGGTGGATGAGGTTGAGCACGCGGATCTCGGAGAGCTCGTGGGCCTGGGAGAGGAGCCGCTCGACCGAACCGGCGAGCTCGGCGTCGCCGAGGGCGGCTGCTGCCCGGTGGACCACGAAGAGCGCCTGACGGGCCTTCAACAGCCCGGCCCTGCGGCTGAAGCGGTCGTCCAGGTCGCGGCGGAGCGCAGGCAGACCGGACCGCACCAGCAACTCGTCGGCCAGAGCCTGGGCGTTCGGTGCGAGCCCGCGGCGGAGGATCTCCACCGACTGCCGGCACCCGAAGAGCCCGTAGCGCTCCAGGAGCCGGCGACGAAGCTCCGGTTCCGTGCCCACCGGCGCCGAGGAACCCGCGAAGCGGTCGACCGATATCAGGATCTCGTCGACCAGCGCCTCGTCGGCGCGGGCCAGCGCAGCCATGTCGTCGTACTCGTCCTGGCGCAACGTCCGGGCCCCTTCGGCCAGCAGCCCGGCCACCGGGACCACGTTCTGCACCAGGGCGGACAGACGGCGGTCGGACCTCCACCGGGCCGCGATCCGCTGGGCGGAGGCCATGGCATCGGGCCGAGCGACGCCGATCTCGTCGGCTCGTGACAGGACGCCGAGTGCGTTCAGCGGGTTGGCGGATGCCAGGGCGTCGTCGTGGAAGGCCTCCAGGAACCCGACATCGGCCTGGTGGACGTGGCGGAGCAGGTAGACCACGGCGTCGGCCGGGGCGGCCTGGTGGTCTCGCTCCAGGAACCTCTCCGTGCGAGCCGATACGTCCTCGTTCGAGGACCCGATGCCGGGCGTGTCGACGAGGACCATCTTGCGCAGCAGAGCCGACGGCCAGGTCACCTCGATGCACTGGAGGCTGGCAGCGCTTCGACCGTTCAGGTCGACCTCCAGCGCGCCATCACGGCGGTCGAAGCGCAGCGGGACCCGCGATCCACCGCCCTCGACCCCCTCGACCCGATAGGTGACCCCGTCGCGGTACCAGGTGACCACCTTCGTGCACTCCCGAGCATCGGTCGGTGCGACCAGCTCTCCGACCATCGCGTTCACGAGCGTCGACTTGCCGGCCTTGACCCGGCCCGCGACCGCCACCCGAAGGGGCTCGGCCAGCCGGGTGCGCGCCTCGCGCACCTCGTCGGCCACCGGGTGGGTGCCCACCCGCTCCACGGCCTCGTCCAACAGCCGGGTGCAGCCGGCGAACAGATCGGTCACCTGTCGTCCCCCGTGGGCGAGACGAGAACGGCATCGAGCCGGGCGATCTCCTGGTGGAGAGCCGCGATCCGCCGTCGGCGCTCCTGTTCGCCGGCGTCGGCGGCGGCCTCGGCTCGCTGAAGGACCTGCTGGTGGGTCCGTGCGATCTCCTTGGCCCGAGCGCCGAAGTGGTCCCGCAAGCCGCGCTGGACCCGGCGTCCCGCCGCTTTGTGCTCATTGCCCGCCCGGAAGGCCACGTCGTCGACGTACTGCTTCACCGCGACCTTGGCCTGGTGGCGACGCTGGCGCAGCGAACGCTCGCGCTCGTCCCGGAACGCTCTTCGTCCGGCGGTGGCTCCGGCCACACCGGCCAAGGGCATCACCAGCGTTCCCATGCCCACCACGCCCAGCGCCATCCCGCCCACCACCATGATCGGCATGGCTCCTCCGTACCCGGCCCGGAAGGCCTGTTGGACCCGTGCGCCGGCGCTTCGCTCCGCCGCGGGCGAGCGATCCAGAGCTGGGGACGCCACGGCTCCGCTCGACTCGTCGATCGACACGAGCACGCCGGCCCCGGCCGCCGGATCGAAGTCTCGGTCGTGGATGGCCTCGGCGAGCCGGGCGGCCAGGTCGGTGGCCCCGGTCCGGAGGTCCATCAGGTTCTGGTCGAGGAGCTCGGCGACGCGTCGGTGCAGCGCGGGCTCCAGCTCATCCCAGATCTGGTCGGGATCGGCATCGTCGATGGTGGCTTCGGCTTCGGCCACCAGCGTCCGGAACCCATCGCGGAGGTGGAGGTCGACCTGGCCGGTGAGATCCACCATCCCGTCGCTCAGGATCTGCGCCCACGAACCAGCCCGCTCTCGTAGTTCCGCCACCTCCCGGCGGGCCGTGGCCAGGACCTGTGGGTCGGGTCCGGCCCCTTCGCTCAGGGCCTCCAGCTCGCGGCCGAGGGGATGTCTCAGGTGGGCGTGGATCCGGCGGGCGGCAGCGGCTGCATCGTCGATCATGATCGATCGAGCCGACGCGATCATCGAAGCCCTGATCGACTTCACCAGGTCGGGGAACCCCGATTCGCGGTTGAGGTCGTGGTCGCCGCGGGCGAGCGCGAGGTGTCGCAGGTGGTTCGACACGGCCAGGATCGGAACGTCGATCCCCCGGCTGGCCAGGTGTTCGGCATCGGCGTCGACGATGGTGCGCCAGTGGGGGTGCAGGTCGATCTTGGTCTCGACCACCACCAGCCTCGTGGTCCGTCGGGCGGCGTCGGCAAGCGCATCCAGCTCCGCGGCGGTCAGCTCCTGGGAGGTGTCGGTCACGAAGATCACCGCGTGCGCGTCGGAGAGGGTGCTGGCGGTGGCCACGGCAGCGGCTGAACCGATTCCGCCCACGCCTGGGGTGTCCACCAGCACCAGGCCGGTCTCCAGCAGCGGACGCGGCAGCCCGAGCCTGACCCGGACCGTCGTCCCCTCGACGCTCGCAGCCGCCGCCTCTCCCGGCGGGATCTCGGCATCGGTGGTCGTGCCGGTCCCCCCGGGGTCAACCTGCCACACGTGAGCGCGAGGTGGGTCGGCGAAGCAGATCTCCATCGGGGCTGCGGTGGCGAGGTCGTCGTCGACCACGCCCGCGTGAGCGTTGAGGAGCCCGTTGACCAGCGACGTCTTGCCCTTCTTGAACTCACCCACGAGGGCCACCCGGAACACCGCGCTCGTCAGGCGCCGGCGTGCTGCCGCCGCGGATTCCGCCAGCTCCGGTCGGTCGTGGACCTGGGCGAGGCGGCCGAGGTCGTCGAGGACGGAGAGGAGCTCGGCGGTGGCCCGCTCGTGCTCGGTCACGGCCGCGGGATCGCCATGCAGTTGCCGGTTCCGGGGACCACGGCGTGGTTCGGGTCGGCCACGATCGAGCAGAGCTGCTCGGCCCCGACCGCGTCGGCATCGGCGATGGTGTAGCCGGTCCGTCCCTGCTCGCCGCCGGTGGCCCGGAACGGGTTCGGGGCGTCCCACAGGCGCCAGTCCCCGCCCGACCCCGCGGTACCTGCGTTGCGCTCGTCGTCGCCCACCACCGAGTCGAAGTAGAAGTGGATGTGGTCGCTCACCGGCTCCAGTTCGGGCGTGTACCCGGAGGTCACGTAGGTGGCGGTGAGGCTTCCGTCGGCCTCGACGATCAGGTCGGTGATGCAGGCGGTGGCGGGAGCGTCGGGGCACGGCGTCGGCGCCGGCGCATCGACGGCAGCCTCCACGTCGTCGCCGTTGCCCAGGGCATCGCCTTCGGACCCGGTGGTCGGGTCGGGCCCGGCGGTGGGTTCGGGCCCGGAGGTCGAGATCTCGGTGGGCGGTGGTGCGGCCTGGACGGGATCGGGGTCGCCGCCCGACCCCCGGAACACCAGGTAGCCGGCGACCAAGGCGGCCACTACGGCCAGCCCTGCCCCCACCAGCACCGGCGTCCGTGAGGACGGGCCGCCGTCGGTGAGGTGCGGTTCGATCTCTGGTTCCAACGCCGGTTCCGTCTGCGTTTCTGGTTCGGGTTCCGGCTCTGGCTTCGGATCCGGTTCCGGCTCGAGATCCGATTCGGACGCTGGCGGCGTCGACGGGATCGCCGCGGCCGGGGCCCCGGTGACGTCGGTCGTGTCGTGGCCGGCCGTGTCGTGGTCGGTCGCTTCGTCCTCGATCTGGCGGGCGGCGACCAGGGCCGTTCCGAGGGCTACCGAGTTGGTCGGGTCGGTGTCGAGCGCCACCGGTCGGCCGAACTCGTTTCCGACCAGTTGCGCCACCAGCGGTATCCGTGAGGATCCACCTACCAGGAGGATGGTCGAGATCTCCTCGGGCTCCATCCCGGCGGACCGGATGGCGCGGCGGAGGGTCGTGAGCGAGTCGACCAGCGCCGGGCGGATCATCGACTCCAACTCGGACCGGGTGAGCCTCACATCGGTCTGCACGTTGGGCAGCAGGACCGGGATCGACACGTCGACGTCGGTCGACAGGGCCTCCTTGGCGTCGACGCAGTCCTGCCGCAGGCGGGTGAGGGCCTGAAGCGCCACCGAGTCGTCGGGGTCCAGCTCCTCGACCGTGCCGCCGAGCACCCGCGTCACGTGGCTGATCACGGCGGCGTCGAAGTCGATGCCGCCGAGCCGTTCGATCCCCTCGGGTCGCCCCAGGGATTCGAAGCTGTCCCGGCCCTCGTCGGACGACTTGCGCAGGACCGCGGCGTCGAAGGTTCCCCCGCCGAGGTCGTAGACCGCGATCGACGACCCGGGCTCAACCCGTTCCTGGGACGCGTAGTGGATGGCGGCCGCTTCGGGCTCGGTCACCAGTTCGACGTCGTCCAGGTCGGCGAGCCGGATGGCCTGGCGCAGCAGGTCCACCTTGTAGGGCCCCCAGTTGGCCGGATGGCTGATGGCCACCGAAGCGGGCCGGCCTCCTTCCCGCTCGACGACGCGCTCCACGATCCATCCCAGGAGGCGGGCGGTCAGGGCCTCGGCCGAGTAGGGGGTGCTCTCCACCAGGACCGGGGTGGGGTCGCCGATCCGCCGCTTGAACTCCCTGGCGACTCGTCGTGGCTCGGTTCCGGAGCGGCGTTGAGCGGCCTCTCCGGCCAGCACCGTGTCGTCGCGCAGGAGCACGACCGAGGGGATCGCGGCGGACCGGGTACCCAGCTCCACCACCTGGACCCGACCGTCGCGGTGGATGGCGGCCGAGCTGTAGGTGGTGCCCAGGTCGATTCCGAGTGCGTAGCTCACGTCACATCACCATCCGAACAGCGACCACAGGTCGTCGTCGCCGTCGTCGTCGTCCGAGTCGTCGTCGGAGTCGCCGGTCAGGAAGTCGACGAATCCGCCCACTGCTTCTCCGGCTGCGTCCAGGCCGTCGTTGATCCCCTGGCCGGCGGAGTTCATGCCGTCCTCGATGGCGTCTCCGGCGGCGTTGAGGCCGTCTTCGATCGTCTGGCCGGCGCTGTTCATGGTGTTCTCGATGGCGTCTCCGGCGGCGTTGAGGCCGTCTTCGATCGTCTGGCCGGCGGTGTTCATGCCGTTCTTGATGAAGTCTCCGGTGGCGTTCACCCCGTCGCCGATGGCGCCGGTGGTGTCCTCGTACGCCTGTCCGGCGGCCGCCATGCCATCGTCGATGAACCGGCCGAACGCCTGGGTGTTCTCGTCGTACTGGCTTTGGGCGTTCTCTCCCGCTTGTTCGATGTCGTCCTTGCCGTCGCCGTCCAGGTCGATGAAGAGGTCTCGGATCCCGCCGAGGCCGACAGATGCGCTGGCGGAGCCCTGCCCGAGGGTGGCGTCGACGTCGACGTGGGCCGCTTCGTGGGCGTCGTCGAAGAACTGCTGTGTTGCCTCGGCTCCTTGCTCGTACTGCTCTCCGATGGCTGCCTGGGTGTCCGCCACGGCTTGACCGGCGGCCACCACGCCTTCGTTGATGGCGCCGGTGGTGTCCTCGTAGGCCTGTCCGGCGGCCGCTACGCCGTCGTCGATTGCGCCGCGGACGTGCTCCACCTTGCTCTGCACGTACGGGCCCAGGTCGTCCTCGCCGTCGCCGTCGAGGTCCACCTCGATGTCGCGGGGGCCGAGCAACCCGATGGAGGCGCTGGCAGTGGCTCCGCCGACGGTGGCGCCGACGTCTACGTGGGCCGCGTCCTGGATCCCTTCGAGGGTCTCGTTGATCGCCTTGACGATCGGGGGCGGCGAGGACTCGGATCCGGCGACCGGCTCGGCGACCACGTCATCCGTCGCGTCATCCATGGCGTCATCCATGGCGTCGCCGGCTGCGTCGGCGGCCTCGTCGATCGCTTGCTCGGCCGCCGCGATCGACTCTTCGCTGGCGTCCTCATCGGTGGCCTCGGGCTCAGCGCCCTGGTCGGGCTCGACCTCGTCGGCCCGGCTCACCAGGCGGTCGGCCACGTCGGTCCGCACCGGCTGTTCGTCCAGGTCGACCCCGATGGGGCGGAGGTCGCGGGCCTCGGTGCCTGCCTCGGCCCCACCGGCCGGCTCGTCGGCCTCCCGCTGGACCGTCCGCTCGGCCACGATCCGCTCATCGACGTCGGGCCGGTTGCCGGCCGCCGGTCGGGCCTTCGTGAAGTCGGGGCCGCGGCCGGCAGCCATGGCTTCGGTCTCGGTCGGTTCCGCCTGTTCAGTCGCCGGAGCCGCCCTCATCGAACGGATCGGCCCTCGAGTCATCGGGTTTCGTGCCATGTCTCGCCACCTCGTCGTGTGTCCACCGGGCCACCCGGTCGAGCGGCCGTGGCGAGAGCGTCCACCACCTCGCTAAAGGTCCACTAAAGACTCGAGCGAACAGGTAGAACCCCGGTGCGGGCGCGCTCCGACCAGCAGACGTAAGGTCGCGGTGAGGAGGTCAGCGGGCGTGCGGGTCAGGTTGTTCGGTGGAATCACGGTCCAGCACGGCAACGCGGATCCCACCGAGGTGCACGGACCGAGGCCGCGGCTGTTGCTGGCCCTGCTCGCCTCCCGGGCCGGACAGACGGTCTCCGACGATGCCCTGATCGAGGCGATATGGGGTGGCCGGCCTCCCAACACCGCCCAGACCGCACTCCAGACCTACATCTCCTCGTTGCGCGACCTCCTCGAGCCGCAACGTCCCCGCCGCACCGAGGGACGCTTCGTGGTGCGGGCGCCGGGCGGATACTCCTTCCGGGCCACACCCGCCGACCTGGATCTGGTCGAGTTCGATTCGCTGGTCACCCGGGCACGGAGCATGGTCGACGCCGACCGGAGGACGGCCATGGCTCTGCTCGACGAGGCGTTCGCCCTGTGGCGGGATCCGCTGCTGGGGGACCTGGCCGACGAGTCCTGGGCCGTGGCGGAGGTGACCCGTCGCCGGGAGGAGCGGGTGTCGCTGCTGGAGTCCAGGATGGGCCTGGCCCTCGACGAGGGGACCGAGGCTGCCGTCCTCCCCCAGATGGTGGCGGCCTACGAGCAGAACCCCTACCGGGAGCGGCTGGCCGGTCAGGTGGCCATGGCCTACTACCGCGCGGGCGAACAGCGTCGGGCCCTCCAGACGCTGGCCGACGCCCGGTGCCGCTTCCGCGACGACCTGGGCCTCGACCTCGGCCGCGAGCTGACCCTCTTGGAGCAGGCGATCCTGCGCCACGATCCGCAGCTACGACGCAGAGGCGGTGGTGGCCCCGCCCGGGCTGCATCGCCCGAGCCGCCGTCGCCCGGTCGGCGCTCGCCGCCGCGGCGTCTCGTAGGTCGTGACCGTGAGCTCTCGGAGGTCTCGGCGCTGATCGATGAGCTTCGCTGCGTGACGATCACCGGGACCAGCGGGGTCGGCAAGAGCACGCTGGCCGCTGAGGTTGCATCGAGGTGGGCGAGCGGTGGTGGCGATGTCGTCCACGTCGATGCAGGCGAGGTTGCGCCTCGGGACCTCCAGAGGCAGATCGCCGGTCTGCTCCGGGTGGTCGACCACCCGCTGGCTCCCCTCGCCGACAGCATGGTCGACGCGGTGGGCGACCAGCCGACCCTCCTGGTGATCGAGACCTGTGAAGCCGCGGTCGACGAGGTCGCGTCCGTGGTGGCTGCCCTCCTGCGCGCTCCCGGACTCCAGGTCCTCGCCACCTCGCAGGTTCCCCTGGCCCTGGTCGACGAGGCCGTCGTCGCTCTGGAACCGCTCGACGTCGACACGTCGGTCGAGCTCTTGTCGCGAGGGTGGCGCGGTGATGCGACTGCAGACCAGGTGACAGCGCTGCGCTCCATCGCCGAGCGACTGGACCACCTGCCGCTCGCACTGGTGCTCGCCGGTGCCCGTCTGGGAGCCCACGACCCGGTGGAGCTCGACCGCATCCTCGCCGACGACCAGCACCTTCTGGTGGGCGCCCGCGACCGACCCGAGCGGCAGCGTTCGGCGTCGGCGGCCGCGGAGTGGAGCCTGGAACTGCTCGACGCCGATGAACGGCTCCTCATCGAACGGCTGGCCACCCACGCATCCGCGTTCACCTCCGAGGCGGTTCGGATCCTGTGGGGTGGAGAACCGCTCGATCCCGCTCGGGCCGAGGTGCTCCTGGGCTCGCTCGTGGCGCGATCGCTCGTGTCCCGGGTCGGCGGCACTCCCACCCGGTTCCGTCTGCTGAACACGGTGCGGGCCGTCGTCGGATCCCACCGCGACGAGGCAGCGGCGGTCGACCGACCCGATGACCGGCTGGTCGAGGTGATGCTGGGCTCGGCCACCAGCGAGCTGGTCGGCACCCGCCCCGCGCTCCCCATCGCCGAGCTCGCCGGCGAGGTGCTCCCCGTCCTCGACCGGCTCCACGCCGCCGACGATCCCCGCGAGCTCATCCTGGCGGCCGCGCTCGGTCCGCACTTCGCGGAGGGCGGTCAGATGAGCGCGGGTCGTGAGGTGCTCGATCGTGCGCTCGGAGTCGGCCACGACGGCGTCGAGACGGTGCGGGTCATGGCGGCCACCCAAGCCGCCTTCTTCGCCTGGTACCAGGGAGACCTGAGGGCCACCCGGCGGGCCCTGACCGAGCTCGGAGACATGGTCGAGCTGGCCGGGATGGAGGCGCTGGCGCCGGCGGTCGAGGGTTGCATCGCGTTCGTCGACCGCCGCTACGACCAAGCCGTGGAGCAGCTGACCCGAGCCGCCGAGGGATGGTCGGGGCCGGTCAAGGTGCGCCTCACCCTCCTGTCGATGGCCGGCAACGCCGCTCTCTACGCCGGCCGTCTTCACGAGGCCGCCGAGCGGTACCGCGAGCAGCGGGACCTGGCGGACGAGGCGGGCGACGAGTTCGCCCACGGCCAGGCCCTGAGCTTCGAGGCCATGGTGGCGGCGCGCTCGGGCGACCTCGACTCGGCCTGGCGCTGGGCGGAGCAGGGCGTCGCCATCGGGCGTCGCTCGGGCCGGTCGATGGCGCTCGCCCAGGCATCTGCCGCGTCGGCGGTGGTGGCGATCGAGGCTGGCGACGCGAACACCGCCCTGGACCGGGCCGTCGACGCCCTGGCTGCATCGAAGCGCGACATCGACGTCTTCGCCCTCCGCACCGCGGTGCCCATCGTGGCATCGGTGCGCCTGGCGCGAGGTGAGGTCGAACGGGCTGCCCGCCTGCTGGGTTGGTACGAGGCGTTGCTGGAGCGCACCGGTCAGTCGTCGTGGCCCACCCTGGTCGACCTGGTCGATGAGACCACTGCCAAGGCAAGGGCTGATCTGGGAGCCACCGGGTTCGCGCGCACCTCGGCCCAGGGCGCCGCGCTCAGCCTCTCGGAGATGCTCTCGTCGGAGCTGCCCGTCAGTCCCGGTGGCGGGCGAGGAACTCCAGCACCGCCTGGTTGAACACCTCGTTGCGGTCTCCCGCCACCATGTGCCCGGCGCCGGCCACGTCGGCGAACTCGGCGTGGGGGGCTCGACGCAGGAAGTCCTCCACGCCCTCCT
>JAAZBK010000007.1 GCA_012513855.1 Acidimicrobiales bacterium | reverse complement strand
CTCGCCTACGTGCAGGAGCGGCTGAAGAAGCTGGGCGTCGACAAGGCGCTGGCCAAGGCCGGAGCCGTCGAGGGCTCCCCGGTCCACATCGGCAAGTTCTCCTTCGAGTTCATCCCCGACTAGCAGCCCCCGTCCCCGGCCGGGCTCTTCGCACGGTCCTCGCCGAAGTTGTCGCTGCGACGCGGTCACCGAAGGTTCACCACGAGTTCCCGGATCGGTTGCCGGCGGCACGGTTCGGTGCAATGGTGGCCACCTAGTTTCCTGGCGCGAAACCAAGCGACCGCTTCCCTCAGGAGGGACGATGCGACGTACCGGATGGCTTCTCGTGGCCTTGGCAGCCGCGATCCTCGGACTCCCGGCCATAGCCGGAGCCTCTCCCGGCGCTCCGGCCGGTACACCTGCCGCTGCGCCCGGTGGATCGCCGCCCAGAGCCGACGCTCCCACCCAGGCGAGCAGCGACTTCACGCTCGACATCCTCCACGTGAACGACCACCACTCCCACCTGGAGCCCGACGCCGTCACCCTCGACATCGAGGGCAACGAGGTCGAGTTCGAGCTGGGCGGCTACCCCCGGCTGGTGCAGGCGCTCAACGAGATCGAGGCGTCGAAGGGCGAGGGGGCCAACGTCGCCCGGGTCCACGCCGGCGACGCCATCACCGGCAGCCTCTACTACACGCTCTTCGGCGGCGAGGCCGATGCCGCCCTCATGGATCAGGCGTGCTTCGACGTATTCACGCTCGGCAACCACGAGTTCGACGGCAGCGACGCCGGGCTCGCCACCTTCCTCGACCACATCGCCGCCGGCTCCTGCGACACCGACGTCATCTCGGCCAACGTGATGCCCGCCGTCGGCTCCCCGCTCCTGCCCACGGCCGACGAGCCCGCCTTCGAGCCGGTCACCATCGAGCAGTACGGCGACGAGTCGGTGGGCTTCGTCGGCATCGACATCGCCCAGAAGACCAAGGTGTCGTCTCAGCCGCTCGACAGCACCGGGTTCGCCGGTGAGCTGTGGACGGCCCAGTGGTGGATCAACGTGCTCACCTGGTTCCAGGTCGACAAGGTGGTGCTGGTCACCCACCAGGGCTACGGCAAGGACCTCGACCTGGCGTCTCAGCTCACCGGCGTCGACGTCATCGTAGGCGGCGACTCCCACCCCCTCCTGGGCGACTTCGAGGGCTACGGCCTGAGCCCGTTGGGTCAGTACCCCACGGTCGCCACCGCCGCCGACGGCAACCGCGTCTGCGTGGTCCAGGCCTTCCAGTACACCTCGGTGCTCGGTGAGTTCACCGTCGACTTCGACGCAGTCGGCAACGTCACCAACTGCGCCGGCACCCCCCACCTGCTGCTCGGCGACGTGCTCGAAGCTGGCGAGGCCACCCCCGCCCAGATCGACGCGGCCATCGCAGCTGACCCCCAGCTCACCCAGTGGGGAACCGACGCAAACGCCGAAGCCGTGCTGGCCCAGTACTCCGGTCAGGTCGAGGAGCTGTCGGCCGAGGTCATAGGCACGGCCACCGAGCCGATCTGCTCGGCCCGCATCCCCAACGACGGCCGCAGCACCATCTGCGAGGTGGGCACCCTGAACCAGGGCGGCGAGATCCAGCAGCTGGTCACCGAGGCCTACCTGGCCCGGGCGTTCCGGGCCGACATAGCGCTCCAGAACTCAGGCGGTGTGCGCATCGACGTCCCGGCCGGCGACGTCACCATCGCCACCGCCTACGAGCTGCTCCCGTTCGCCAACACGCTGTCGGAGCTCGACATGACCGGCGCCGAGGTGCTCCTCGCTCTCGAGCAGGGCATCAGCAACGTGATCGAGCAGGGTGGTTCGGGCTCGTTCCCCTACGGCGCCGGCATCCGCTGGGACCTCGACATGACCCAGCCCGAGGGTGGTCGCTTCTCCAACGTCGAGGTCCGCCCCAAGGGCACCGACACCTGGGTGCCGATCGACGTCGACCACACCTACGTGGTGGTGGCCAACTCGTTCATGGCCACCGGCGGCGACGGCTACTTCGTGATGGGTGAGGTGACCGACGCGGGCCGCAGCGTCGACACCGGCCTCGACTACGCCCAGTCGTTCATCGACTGGATCGTGGAGGACCAGGGCGGCGTGATCGGCAAGCCCACCGAGTACTCCCTCAAGTCGTTCGTCCCCCAACCCGCCGGCTGAAGTACCTCGGAGGCGCGGGTGCTGTGGTCGAATAGTTCGACCACAGCACCCACACCTCGAGTTGCGCTTGACCCGAATCCGGCTTGAGGCCCGCTTCTGGTTCGACTGCGACGTCGACCAACGGGCAACCTGTGGTGGTGACGTCGCAGGTGGTGGTGGCCAAGATCGGGACCTCGTCGATCACCGACCACCACGGCGACATCCAACCTCACGCCGTGGCCAAGTTCTGCGGCGGGGTCGCGGCGCTGCGCCAGGCCGGTCACCGGGTGGTGGTGGTCACCTCCGGCGCCATCGCCGCCGGACTGCCCGCCGTGGGCATGGGCGGCGACCTCCGTCCGTCCGACCCCCGGACGCTGCAGGCGGTGTCGGCCGTGGGGCAGAGCAGGCTGATGCGGGTCTACGACGACAGCTTCGCCGTGCACGGCCTGGTGGCCGGTCAGGTCCTGCTGGCGCCGCTCGACTTCGGTAGCCGCCAGCAGTACCTCCACGCCCGAGGCACCCTCGAACGGCTGCTCGAGCTGGGCGTCGTCCCCGTGGTGAACGAGAACGACGCCATCGCCGACGACGAGATCCGCTTCGGCGACAACGACCGCTTGTCGGCGCTGGTGGCGCACCTGGTGCGGGCCGACGTGCTGGTGCTGCTGACCGACGCGGCCGGCCTGCTCACCGCCGACCCCCGCCTCGACGACACGGCGTCGCTCATCGAGGAGATCGTCGAGTTCGACGCCGAGTTGGAGGCCCTCGCCGGCGGCACGGGCACCGCCCGGGGGAGCGGCGGCATGGCCTCGAAGGTGCGTGCGGCCAAGATGGCGTCGTGGTCGGGGGTCCGGGCGGTGATCGCCGCCGCGGCCCGCGAGGGGGTGCTGGCCGACGCGGTGCTGGGCGTTCCGGGGGTGGGCACCGTGGTGCACCCCCGACCGGTCCGGATGAGCGCCCGGAAGCTGTGGATCGCCTTCGCCGTGGCCTCCACCGGCCGGATAGTGGTCGACGAGGGGGCGCAGTGGGCGCTCACCCGGCGCAACGTGTCGCTGCTGCCCGCGGGAGTGGTGGGCGTGGAGGGCGGCTTCGCCGAGGGCGACGCGGTCGAGATCGTGGGACCGGGCGACCAGGTCTTCGCCAAGGGCCTCGCCCGCATCGGCGCGGCCGACCTGGCCCGCGTCGCCGGCCGCCGCTCGAGCGAGCGCCCCGACGGCATGCCCATGGAGGCCGTCCACCGCGACGACCTGGTGATGGTCCCCTGACCCACCCGCCTCGAGGTCGCCCCGGGCGCTCCTGGTTGTGTCCCCGGCCCGGGCGCTCCTGGTTCTGGTAACCGGTTGTAGCCCGCGAGCGCGTGTTTCGTGACCAGAACGAGCGGTTACCGGAACGAGCGGTGACCAGAACGAGCCGGTGCCAGAACCAGAACCGCTAGCGGGACCGGTGGGTCAGAAGGAGCCGGTGGACTGGGTGCCCTCGGCGGGGGGCTCGGTGGCGGTGGCTACCTCGGGCTCCGCGGGCGCCGCGGCGGGCTCGGTGGCCGCCGGCTCGGTTGCGGCGGGCGCCGGGGTGGCGGGCGCCTCGGTCTCGATGCCGAGTTCGGCGCGGATCTTGTCGAGGCGGGAGTTGGCCTCCCAGTTCTGAGCGGCCTGCTCGATCTCGATCATGCGGGTCTCGACCGACGAGCCGGTGAGCTCGCTCATGCCCTTGGCCCGGGCGTAGCGCT
>JAAZBK010000118.1 GCA_012513855.1 Acidimicrobiales bacterium | reverse complement strand
CCGACGTCTCGCTACCCGACGTCTCGCTCCCTGCCATCTGCACCTCGGGCTCGGTCACGGTCGAAGGATAGCGCCGCAAGTAAATGGGTTAGTATTTTCCTCCATGAGCGAACCGTCGCACCCCTGGGATCGCCGCCTCGGCTTCTGGTGGATCGCCGAGGACCACCCCGACGCACCCGCCGTGATCGAGAGCAGCGACGGAGCTCGCACCTACGGGGAGCTGGCCGGCGACGCCCACCAGCTCGTCCACCTCTTCCGCTCGCTCGGGGCGGCGCCGGGAAAGCCGGTGGCGGTCATGGCCGACAACGGCGTGACCCTCATCGAGTCGGTGCTGGCGTGCCAGGAGAGCGGCATGCACCTGATCCCGCTCAACACCCACCTGACGGCCCACGAGCTCGATGCCATCCTGCGCCACTCCGGTGCCGCGGTGCTGGTGATCGAGAGCCGGCTGACGGGCTTGTTGGCCGATCTCGACTTCGACGGCCTCGACGTCGCGGTCCTGACCATCGGAGAGGCGGACGGGAGCACCAGCCTGGCCGCAGCCCGGGCCGGGCATCCCCGTACCCTCCCCGCCGATCGCAGCCCGGGCGGCCTGTTCGTCTACACCTCGGGCACCACCGGCAAGCCCAAGGGGATCCGCCGGCCGCTGCCCGAGGGCGACGTCGGCCAGGTCTCCAACGACGCCGCGGTGTTCGGGCGGGCCTTCGACTACCGACCCTTCGAGGGGCCGATGCTGGTGTCCACCGGCATGTTCCACGGCGGCTCGATCGCCTACTTCATGGGCGGTCTCAACGTCGGTCACGCGCTGGTGATCCTCGACCGGTTCGACCCGGAGAGCGCGCTGGCCACCATCGAGCACCACCGCATCAGCTCGGGCTACATGGTGCCCACCCAGTTCCACCGCTTCCTCCAGCTCCCCGAGGAGGTGCGCAACCGCTACGACGTGTCGAGCCTGCACTCGATCGTCCACTCCGCGGCACCCTGCCCGCGCCCCGTGAAGGAGCAGATGATGGCCTGGTGGGGGCCCGTCATCTGGGAGACCTACGGCGGAATGGAGGGTGCGGCCACCATCGCCAAGCCCCGGGCGTGGCTGAAGAAGCCCGGCACCGTCGGGCGAGCCGTGCGCGGCGTGCAGCTGGTGATCCTCGACGACGATGGCAACGAGCTGCCGCCCGGCGAGGTCGGCGACATCTACCTCGACAACGGGGTGGGCTTCAAGTACCACGACGACCCCGACCAGACCGACTCGGTCCACAAGGGACGGCGCTTCAGCCTCGGCGACGTGGGGTACCTGGACGACGACGGCTACCTGTTCATCGCCGACCGGGCCAAGGACATGATCATCACCGGAGGCACCAACGTCTACCCGGCCGAGATCGAAGGCGTGCTGCTCGACCACCCATCGGTCCACGACGTGGCGGTGATCGGCATCCCCGACCCCGACTGGGGCGAGACCATCGCGGCGGTGGTGCAACTGGTGTCAGGGGTCGATTGGGGCGACGGCGTACGAGACGAGCTGATCGCCCACTGCAAGGGGCGACTGGGCAGCTACAAGATCCCGCGGCGATGGGTGGCTCAGGACGATCTCGCCCGAACCGAGGCCGGCAAGCTCTACAAGCGCAAGCTCCGAGACCAGCTGCTCGCCGCCGGCGTGCTGTAGCTCCCGGGTCCGCCCGCGATGCGGGCCCGGTTCCGTTCAGCTGGCTTACGATCTGCGGGTGCGGTTCACCCTCCCCCTGCCGATGCTGCCCGCCCACCACTACGTGCCGCTGGCCCGGGCAGCGGAAGCCAACGGCTTCGACTCGGTGGCGGTGCCCGACTCGGTGTTCTTCGCCGAGAACGTGTCGGGCGACTACCCCTTCACCGGCGACGGCGAGCGGTGGTGGAAGCCCGAGACCCCGTTCCTCGACCCGTTCATAGCGATCCCGGCCATGGCCGCCGTGACCGAGCGGCTGCGCTTCCTCACCAACGTGGTGAAGCTGCCACTCCGGTCGCCGTTGTTGATGGCCAAGCAGGTCTCGTCGATCGCCGCCATCTCCGACGACCGCTTCCGCCTCGGCGTCGGCCTGTCGTGGATGCCCGAGGAGTTCGCCTGGACCGGCACCGAGATGCGCACCCGGGGCGCCCGAACCGACGAGGGCATCGAGATCATCCGGGCGGTGTGCGCCGGGGGCGGCCCCCGCTGGGTCGAACACCACGGCGAGCACTACGACTTCGACCGGCTGATGATCGCGCCCGCGCCCGAGGAACCGGTCCGCATCCTGGTCGGCGGCCACAGCGACATCGCCATGGCCCGTGCCGTCCGCAACGACGGCTGGATCTCCGCCAACGGTCCAGAGGCCGAGATCGTGGAACTGGTCGGTCGACTGCGCACCCACCTGGACGAGGCGGGTCGAGCCGATGACGTCGACTTCGAGATCAACGCCCTGGCCGTAGACGTGATGGACGCCGACGGCTTCCGGCGCCTGGCCGACGCCGGCGTCACCGACTGCCAGGTGGTCCCCTGGTACTACTTCGGTGGCGACCCCAACGACCTTGCGGTCCAGGTCGACTCCCTGGCCAAGTTCGCCGAGAAGGTCATGGCAAAGCTGTAGCCGGTGGGGGCGTCGACCCGGTCCTAGGACGGGGCGGTGACGACCACGGTCTGACGTGCTGGGCCATGATGGCGCGATGAAGCGGTGGCGAGGGGTGGGTGCGGCCTTGCTGGCGACGGCGCTCGTGGGGTGCGGCAGTGCCGATTCGCTCTGCCCGGGCGGGGCCGTCCAACGACCGGTCGGTCCGGCCCTGTCCGCAGAGGAATCCGCCGTGTCGGTGGCGACCTGGGAGCTGGACGAGACGACCGGTCTGCGCACCATCAGCACCAACCAGTTCCGCTTCGAGGGCGACACGGCAATCATCGGCGAGGAACGCGTCTCTGCGCGGATTGCTGATGATGTGATCGTCGTGGGCTGCGCGACCGAAGAGGGTCCTGACGGCATCGAAGACCTGTTGGCCGCGAGGTTCGGAGCGACCTTCTACGTCGATCCGGATGCGGGCGAGCTGGTCCGGGCCACGTGCAACGGGTGCGATTGATCCGATTGGCCCCACGGCGGTAGGTGGGCGTGGCGGGCATGATGGAGGCGTGGCCCTCCGACTGCCTCGCCCGCCCGTCCGATTGTCGGCGGTGTTCGACGACCCCACCTGCGTCGACGAGCTCCTGCTCGCGCACCAGCCCTACTGGCCGGTGCAGCGCTACATGGCCAACCGCGCCGAGTACGCCACGTTGAGCGGCGCGACGGGCGGCGGCGCCACGGCGATGCCCGTCGGGCCGGTGTTCCGGGG
>JAAZBK010000117.1 GCA_012513855.1 Acidimicrobiales bacterium | reverse complement strand
CGCTCGACGCCCACATGGTGGCGCCCCACTTCCTCGAGTTCATGGGGGCCACGGGCGAACTGGGCATCACCCAGGCCGAGGTCACCAAGTTCGAGATCGCCAGCGAGTCCAAGCTCGTCTGACCGGACGGCGGCGGCGTCAGGTGACCACGGTGAACCGACCCGAGGAGGACGATCCTCGTTCGCAGCAGGCCCTGACCTGCTCCAGGGATCGGTGGGCGGCATCCCGACCTTCTGGATACCCGGCAGCGAGCGACTGTCGGTGGCCCTCCTGTTCGGCGTGGGCGTGCGCGACGAGACCCTCGTGGTGCGGGGCGTCAACCACCTCGTTGAGCACCTGGCGCTGTTCGGACTCGACCACCGGACGCTCGACTTCAACGGTCACGTCACCTCGACGTGCACGGCATTCATGGTCACCGGCTCGGTCTCGGAGGTCCAGGGGTTCCTGGACCACCTGGCGGCTTCGCTGCGGAGCCTCCCGCTCGAGCGGCTGGAGCACGAGCGTCGCGTGCTTCGGACCGAAGCCGTGAGCCGGGGGCGCTCGCTCCACGGCCTCCACCTCGACTTCCGCTTCGGACCGAACGGCACGGGCCTGCTCGATGCCGAGGAGCTGGGACTCCGCTGGCTTGGCCCCGAGCAGCTGCGATCGTGGATGTCCACCTGGTTCACGGCAGGCAACGCGGCGCTGGCCGTGTCAGGACCCGATCCGAGGCAGCTCCGGCTCGACCTTCCCGACGGACCGAAGCCGAGCCGGGCTGCGACGCCGTCCGAGCTGATCACCAGCCCGACCTGGGCAGGGGTGCCGGGGAACGTGGTGGCGCTGTCGACCACCGCGGAGCGCACACGGGCGTGGACGGTGGCCAGCGTCGTGTTGACCGCCGTGGCCGAGCACCGTCTCCGTCAGGTCGACGGCCGCACCTACGCGGTGGTCGACTCCGTGTTGTCGCTCGACGCCGAACGTGGCGCCTTCTACCTCGGTGCCGACTGCCTGGACGAAGAGGCCGACGCGGTCCGGACCGCGCTCTCGTCGGAGCTGGCCCGGCTCCGGGGCCAAGGACCCAGCGCCGACGAGCTCCGCAGCGCCATCGCCGTGATCAGGAGGGCCTACAGCGACGACCGCGGGCCATGTCGGCTGCCTACGAAGCTGCCGACAACCACCTCCTGGGCCGCGCCCCGAAGCCCATGGCCCAAGCGGTCGCCGAGATCGAGTCGGTCACCACCGGCGAGGTCGCCGACGCCATCGATCAGGCGCTGGCGCGCATGCTGTGGACCGTTCCGTTCTCCAGTCCGGAGAACGACCGACGCTTCGAGGACCTACCTCGTTGGTCGGAATCGGCCGTCCAGGGAACCGAGTACCAGCTCGGCTCCGACGCCGACACCTCTCGCATCGACGACCGCCTGATCGTCGGCCCCGACGGCGCATCCGCCCTGTTCGGCGGCAGGCCGATCACCGTCCTGTGGTCGCAGATCCGGGCCGCGCAACGCTTTCGCGATCGGAGCTGGACCCTCCACGGCGCCGACGGCTTCACCCTCACCGTCCGAGCCCGGGACTGGTACCGGGGAAGCGACGCGGTGGCCGACATCGAACTGCTGGTCCCTCGGGCTGCGGTGGTCGACATGGCCGAGGACCTCTCGCCCGGCCAACCAGACACCGATCCCGCCGGTCCGCTCCTACCCGGCCCGTCGGTGGCCGCGTGGCAGCGAGCGAGCGACGCCCACCTGGGAGGACCGCCACCGCCCCAGGCGCTCGCTGGAAGCCCACCGCCGCCGCAAACCACGGCAGGTCCCACGAGCGGTGGCACCGATACCTCGGTGTGGGGCGCGGTGGCCATCGTGTGGGTGTTCGCGGGTGCCATATCGCTCTGGCTGCTCAGCACCATCGGCGACGGCTCCGGGAGCCGGGCCAAGCTCAGGCTGGCTGGTCTCGTGCTGGTCGGAGCGGCGTTCGCCACCCGGACGCTGCTCAAGCGCTGACCCGCCGCCTCGGATCACCCCCCGAGGGTCTCCACGGTGAAGACCTCGGTGCCGTCGGCGGTGCCGGTGAAGGTCCCCTCCAGTTCGGTGAGGCTCACGCCGGGCAGCTCCGAGGTGGTGCCCTCCAACGACAGCTCCTGACCGTCGGTGCTCGTGCCGGTGCACGTCACTTCGAGGGCCGATCGGTCGCCGTTGCTGGTCGCCTCGCATTCGAGGTCGCCATCGACATCGACTCCGTTGGAGGAGAACTCGTCCTCTCCCTGGGCCGAGGCCAGGTTCCGCGCCGCGGCCTCGACCGCATCGTCGGCGGCGTCGTCCATGGCGGCCTCGGCATCGTCGGCGGCGTCGCCGGCAGCTTCGGAGACGTCGGAGGCGGCTTCCTCGGCGTCTTCTCTCGCCGACTCGAGCGTGTCGCGGGCGGAGTCCTCGGTGTCGTCGCTGCACGACGCGATCCCGAACACCAGGATGACGGAAAGGGGGAGAGCGAACAGCTTGGACCGCATCGGGGTGACCTCCTGGTCATGGGAGCAGGCCGCTCGGAGAGTTGGTGGTCAGCACGGGCCCGCAGGTGCAGCTACCTCTTCCCTCCGTCGGAGTGATCCAAACAAGGCGACCCACCCGACGGCACTCCCAAACCGGCGTCCAACCCCGCCCGGGACTGTTTGTGACGTCGCCGACGGGGAAGAGCGGGCCGGGTCCGGTGGGCGCTGCCGTGGCTGAGACCTGATCATCGAGATGAGCAGAACGGAGGAGTCCGATGGAGTGGGCACTCGGCTGGGACGCCGCCGGACGGCTGGCGGTGGCGGCGGTCCTCGGCGCGGTGATCGGGCTCGAGCGGGAGCTCGACGACCACCCCGCGGGCCTGCGGACCTTCATGACGGTCTCGGTCGGGGCTGCGCTGTTCGGCCTCATCTCCGTGGTCGGGTTCGACGAGTTCGAGGACATCCGGGCGCGCACGAACCTCGGGATAGACGTCCAGCGGGTCGCGTCACAGGTGGTGGTGGGCATCGGGTTCCTCGGCGCCGGGCTGATCTTCCGGCGAGGCGAGTCGATCGTGAACCTCACCACCGCCGCAGGTCTGTGGGCCACCGCGGCGGTGGGACT
>JAAZBK010000116.1 GCA_012513855.1 Acidimicrobiales bacterium | reverse complement strand
TCCGCGATGCCCTCGCCTCCGCCGTGCGCGACGCTCTCGCCGCGCTGGCCGTCGAACCGCTGCCCGAGCGGGTCGACCTGGAGCGACCGGCGCGCAAGGAGCACGGCGACTGGTCCTCCAACGTCGCTCTGGCCACCGCCAAGAAGGCCGGCCGGAACCCCCGCGAGCTGGCCTCTCAGCTGGTCGACCACCTGAACGCCGACCTGCCGCCTCACGTCGAGCGGGTCGAGATCGCCGGTCCCGGCTTCGTCAACTTCCACCTGGCCCCCACCTGGCTGCACGACGTGCTGTCCGACGTGGTCACGCTGGGAACCGAGGGCTTCGCTCGGTCCGATGCCGGCGTCGGTCACACCGTGAACGTCGAGTTCGTGTCGGCCAACCCCACCGGCCCGGTGCACGCCGGCCACGCCCGGGGCGCGGCCTATGGCGACTCGGTGGCGCGGTTGCTGGAGCGCTGCGGATATGGCGTCACGCGGGAGTTCTACATCAACGACCGCGGCGTCCAGATGCAGAACTTCGGTGCGTCGCTGGCAGCCCGCAAGAAGGGGGAGGAGCCGCCCGAAGACGGCTACAAGGGCCAGTACGTCACCGACTGGGCGGCCGAGATGCCTGACGACGCCGACCCCGTGGCTTGGGGCGAGGACCGCGCGCTCGCAGACCAGCGCGAGGCGCTGGCGGCGTTCAACGTCCACTTCGACGTCTGGTACAAGGAGCTGGCCCTGGTCGACTCCGGTGCCATCGAGGAGACGCTGGACGAACTGCGGGAGAAGGGCCACGTCTTCGACGACGACGGCGCTACCTGGTTGCGCTCCACCGAGTTCGGCGACGACAAGGATCGCGTGCTGGTCAAGAGCGACGGCGAGCTCACCTACCTGGCACCCGACATCGCCTACCACCGCGACAAGTTCTCCCGGGCCGAGCGGCTCATCAACGTGTGGGGTGCCGACCACCACGGCTACGTGCCGCGCATGAAGGCGGCCATGCAGGCGCTCGGGCACGACGCCGGTGAGCTGGAGGTGGCCATCGTCCAGCTCGTCGAGCTGCTCAAGGACGGCGAGCCGGTCAAGATCTCCAAGCGGTCGGGCAACCTCATCGAGCTGCGCGACATCGTGGACGAGGTCGGTGCCGACGCGGCCCGGCTCACCTACCTGCTCCAGTCGATCGACTCCCGTCAGACCGTCGACCTCGCCGTGGTGGCCAGCCAGGGCATGGAGAACCCCGTCTACTACGTGCAGATGGCCCATGCCCGGATCCACGGCATCACCCGGAAGGCGGCCGAGGCCGGCTTCGAGAGGGCGCCGTTGAACACCGTCGACCTGTCGCTGCTCACCCACGAGCGGGAGCTCGACGTGCTGCGCTCGCTGTCGGAGCTGCCCGAGACGGTGCTCTCGGCGTGCAACGACCGCGCCCCGCACCGGGTCACCACCTGGGTACGGGAGCTGGCCGGTGCCTTCCACGGCTTCTACCACGACTGCTACGTGGTGGGAGAGGGCGTCTCGCCCGAGCTGACCCAGGCCCGGTTGTGGTTGGTGGAGTCGGCGCGGGTGGGGCTGGCCATCGGACTCGACCTACTGGGCGTCAGCGCCCCCGAGCAGCTGTAGGCGAGGCGCGACGCCATGACCGAACACCCCGAACACGTGCTGCCCTGGGGTCTGCTGCCCGACTCGGCCGAGGTGGGTCCCGACGGTCAGCTGCTCGTGGGCGGCTGCGACCTGGCCGACCTGGTCGAGGAGCACGGCACCCCGCTCTTCGTCTACGACGAGGACCAGCTGCGTGCCCGTTGCCGCGAGGCGGTGGCCGCGTTCGGCGACGGGGTGGCCTACGCCACCAAGGCGTTCCTGTGCCGGGCCATGGCGCGGCTGGTCCACGAGGAGGGCATGCACCTCGACGTGGCGTCCGGTGGCGAGATGCACGTCGCCCTCTCGGCGGGAGTGCCAGCGGACAGGTTGGTGCTCCACGGCAACAACAAGAGCGACGAGGAGCTGATCCGGGCCCGGGAGGTGGGCGTCGGACGGATCGTGGTCGACAGCTTCGACGAGATCGACCGTCTCGAACGGCTCCACGACGCCGAGGCCTCTGCCGGTCGAGACCCGGTCGTGCCCAAGGTCCTGCTCCGGATCACCCCCGGTGTCGAGGCCCACACCCACGAGTTCGTGATGACCGGCCAGGACGACTCCAAGTTCGGCTTCGGGCTGAAGGTCGGCGACGCCGCTCGCGCGGTCGAGCGGGCATCGGCCAGCCCGGCCGTCGAGCTGGTCGGCCTCCACGCGCACATCGGCTCGCAGGTGTTCGTGGCCGGCTTCTACGAGCAGGCCGTCGAAGCGCTGGCGCCGTTCGTGGCCGAGTGCGGCCTGCCGGAGCTGTCGATCGGCGGCGGCATCGGCGTGGCCTACGTCGAGGGCGAGGAGGCCCCCTCGATCGCCGAGTGGGGCGACGTGGTCCGCAGAGCGTGCGACGCGGTGGGGATCACGGCCAGGGTGTCGGCCGAACCGGGCCGGGCCATCGCCGCCGCGGCCGCTGTCACCGTCTACCGGGTCGGCACCATCAAGGAGGTGCCCGGCATACGCACCTTCGTCGCCTGCGACGGTGGCTTCATCGACAACCCCCGGCCCGCCCTCTACGGCAGCGGGTACGAGACCTTCCTGCCTCGGGCCGTGACCGCCCCCCGGACCGAGACGGTGCGCCTGGTGGGCAAGCACTGCGAGTCGGGCGACGTCCTGGTGGCCGAGGCCCGCGTGCCGGAGGGGTTGGAGGTGGGCGACCTGATCGCCACCCCCGTCACCGGCGCCTACGGCCGTTCGATGGGCAGCAACTACAACCTGCTCCACCGCCCGGCGGTGGTGTTCGCGTCGGGTGGTCGCTCGCGCCTGGTGATCCGCCGCGAGACCGACGACGACCTCCTGGCCACCGACGTCGGCTGAGGATCTGCGCGGGTCAGCCGCTAGCCCAGGCTGACGTCCTGTTCGGCCGGGTCGGCCACCGCCGAGAGCAGCAACCGGCCGAACGTGGTCTGGCGCTTGTACTCGCCGACCTCGCCGACCTGGTTCTCGTGACCCTCGGTCCACGACGCATAGGACACGCGGATCACGCCCTGGGCGTCGGTGAACACGTCGAGGCCGCCTGGCCCCGTCCGCCCGTTGCCGCTCACGAGGAAGGGCCCGCGGCGATCGGGGCGGCAGGGGCCGAGTGGTGTGGCACACCGGGCGAAACCGGTGTGGTAGCCGGTTCCCTGCCACCCACCGGAGGAGTGGAACAGCAGCCAGGTCGAGGTGTGCCGGTCGTAGGTCATGGTCGGGTTCTCGAGGAACGACGGGTTGACGACGCCGTCCTCCACGCCGTCGTGCCAGTCGTACTGGTGGCGGAGGAGGAAGTACACCTTGCTCGAGATCCGGCCCTCGGCATCGAGTCGCATGGCACCGATGTTGGCGTTGGTGAGGCTGAGCGCCACCAGCATGTAGAGCTTGCCGTCGGGGCCGGTGACCACCTCCGGGTCGAGCGCACCGCGACCCCAGGCGTTGGACTCACCGTGGGCGGGCAGTCCGCAGTAGAAGGGCTCGGGATCCGGTACGTATGGGCCCTCGGGACGGTCGGCCACCGCGTGGCCGATGCACTGGTCGTTCCACTCGTCGGTGGCGCCGTCTCGCATCGACGCGAAGTACATGTGGTGCTCACCGTCGATGGTGACGGCCGACGGTGCCCAGATCTGCCACTCCTCGGGGTCGACCCAGTCCGGTCTGGTGGGCATGGCGTCGACGGGGTTGCGGTGCCATCGTTCGGCGTTCTCCGACAGAACGTCGTCGAAGTCGAAGATCTCCTGCACCGGCAGCTTCATGTTGTTGGTGGAGCCGAACACGAGGTTGCGCCCGTTCACCACCAGCACGTCGGGGTCGGCCATGTCCCAGACCTGGGGCGGCTCCGGGCGCTGGCGCAGGTAGACGTTGCCCACCGCGAGCGGGTGGGTGGTGGCGGCCCTCTGCACGAACTCGGGCGACTCGGAGAAGCCGACCATCACCCGGCCCCGGGTCGTCCGACCGGAATCCAGCTCCGACGTCCAGTGGGCGAGTCCGGCCGCGTCCGGTGGCCGGAACAGCACCGACAGGTAGACGAGGTCGACGAAGGCCGTGGTGTCGAGGTGGCCGTAGCGGTTCATGAACTCCGGGCTGAGGGCGAAGAACTCCGACATCTCCACCAGCGACTCTCCGCTCCTGCCCCGGTCGACCCAGTAGGCGAGCCCGTTCCGGTCTGGGTTGCGCAT
The DNA here is from genome assembly GCA_012513855.1 of Acidimicrobiales bacterium. Classification (GTDB taxonomy): domain Bacteria; phylum Actinomycetota; class Acidimicrobiia; order Acidimicrobiales; family Iamiaceae; genus Aquihabitans. The sequence goes on along the minus strand of JAAZBK010000116.1, from coordinate 9,053 downwards.
GAAGTAGGCGCGGTACAGCCGAGAGATCGATGCCTCCGGCGCGGTGAGGTCGGCAGCCGTGGCGGGAGAGATCGCCGTGCCGACCAAGGTCGCGACCGCCACCGCCAGAACCACCAGCTTGCGCATCCCGTCGGCCTCCTGTCGCCGCGTCGACATCGCCGCAACCGTAGCGACCCCCATCCCGACGACGGGGTCGGGTACCAGCGCCGTACCATTTGTGAGGTGCACGACGACGACATCGAGTCGATCGACTTCGAGGCGATCTACGACTCCGAGACGTTGGCCGCGCTGGAGGACTGGAGCCCCCGACTTGGCGGTTCTGGCCAGCCGTTGCCCTCGCGGGTGGTCAGGTGGAGCCGGAGCTCCGCCATGGGCCTGGTGGCCACCGGCTTCGCGTTCGGCCTGCGCGAGGTGCTCGACCCGCCCCGCGAAGAACAGATAGTGATCGAGGTCGACGCCGACGGCGAGCCCCACGACCTCCCGTTCCGCCTGTTCCTAGATCCCGACGACCCCTCCGGCAGCCTCTGCATCCTCCGAGCCGACCCACCGCCCCCGGTGGTCTGAGCTTGCCGGGAGCGATGCTTCGAAGACAGCGTCACCCCGTGCTCACCGGCCGAAGGCGAAGAACATGACCTGGGTGGCGTAGGCGACCGGGCGGGTGAGGGCCTCGTTCCACAGGGTCATCTCCACCGACGCATAGCCATCGCCCGCCCAGCGGGCCTTCGAGTGGCCGAGGTGCCAGCCGGGCTCGACGTCGCCGAACAGGTGGATCGTGTAGTCGGTGCTGGGACCGAACCAGATGTCGTCGGTGGGGCGGACCTTCTGGTTCACCGAGCCCGGCATCATGTCGCACATGACCACCGGGGCCAGCGGATCGAGGCTGCCGTCGGGACGGATCGGCGGGTCGTCGGGCCGGTACCAGACGGCCACCTCGGCCGGGCCGTCCTCGAACTCGTCCCACGGTGTTCGGCCCAGCGCCAGGCGCCCGTCCACGACGCACTCCCAGAACGGCATCGGGTTCCGCTTGAACTCGAAGTCGATCCCCTCGGGGATGGGATCGCGGAAGGAGCGCAGGTCGTCGGCGTGGGGAACCACCGGAGGCCGGACGTCGGTGAACTCGAAGCCCCTCCGCTGGCCGCCGAACACCGCGATGGCGGTGAGCCCGGCGTCGGCCCCCGGGTTGCGCACGGTGGCGCTGCACTGCGACATCGAGCGTCCTCGCCGGAGCACCTGGACGTCGATCTCGACCGGGCCGCAGGCCACCTGCCCGGCGAACACCACCGACATGGTCCGCAGCCTGTGGTCGGGCTGGGCCAGCTCCGTCTCCATGGCACGCGCGGCCACCGCGGCCACGATCCCGCCGAGCGGGGCCACCACCAGCTGCCAGTGATCCGAGATGGTGGCCACGTATCGCCCGTTCCCACCGTCGGCTTCGACCCCCAAGTCGTCCCACGCTCTCGCCATGCAGCCAAGCGTGCTCCAAGCGGGTGGGGGGAGCACTGTGAATTTCGTCGCCGGCAGACCGGGTATCTGCTTTAGAGCCACGCTCAGGCGGCCGGTAGCCTCGCCATCGTGGGTGACCAACCAGCGGAGACGAAGCAGCAGCCGAACGACCAGCCTCCTTCGGTGGTGCGGGTCGGCCTCCTCGGCTGCGGCAACGTCGGTGGTGCGCTGGTCCAGCTCATCGCCGACCGTGGCCACGAGATAGAGGCCCGAACCGGCGTCCGCCTGGAGCTGGCCAAGGTGGCGGTCCGCAGCATCGCCCGCAAGCGCCCCGTGCACATCGACGAGGAGCTGCTCACCCACGATGCCGCCGAGGTGGTGTCAGACCCCGGCGTCGACGTGGTGGTCGAGGTCATAGGGGGCGTGGAACCGGCCCGGGAGCTGATCCTCACCGCGCTCGCTGCCGGCAAGCCCGTGGTCACCGCCAACAAGGAGCTGCTGGCCAACCACGGTGCCGAGCTGTTCGAGGCGGCGTCAGCGGGCGGGGTCGACCTGTTGTTCGAGGCCGCGGTCGCCGGAGGCATTCCGATCGTGCGCCCGCTGCGCGAGTCGCTGGTCGGCGAGGAGATCCGCCGGGTCATCGGCATCGTCAACGGCACCACCAACTTCATCCTCACCCAGATGACCGAGCACGGCACCTCCTACGCGGAGGCCCTGGCCGAGGCCCAGCAGCTGGGATACGCGGAGCGCGACCCCGCCGCCGACGTGGAGGGCTTCGACGCCGGAGCCAAGGCGGCCATCCTCGGCTCCCTGGCGTTCGGCGCCAAGGTGGTGGCGGGCGACGTCTACCACGAGGGCATCTCGAACGTGTCCACCACCGACATCGACTTCGCCAAGCGCCTCGGCTACGTGATCAAGCTCCTGGCCATCACCGAGCTGGTGGAGGTGCCCGACGGTCCCGCCGAGGTGGCGGTGCGGGTCCATCCCACCATGGTCCCGGTCTCGCACCCTCTCGCCGGCGTGAGGGACTCCTTCAACGCCGTGTTCGTGGAGGGCGCGGCCGTCGGAGATCTCATGTTCTACGGGCGGGGCGCCGGCGGCGACCCCACCGGGTCGGCCGTGCTGGGCGACCTCATCGACGCCGCCACCAACCTCCGCAAGGGCACCCACGCCGAGGTCATCAGCCTGGTGCGTCGCCCCATCCGTCCCATCGACGACCTGCTCACCAGCTACTACGTCAACCTCGACGTGGTCGATCGGCCCGGCGTTCTCCGGGCCATCGCCGAGGTGTTCGAGCGCCACGGGGTGTCGATCCGTTCCATGGAGCAGGAGGACACCGACGACGGCGCCCGCCTGATCCTCATCACCCACGAGGCACGCGAGGCCTCGGTGCAGGCCACGCTGGGAGATCTGCGCGAGCTCGACGTGATCCTCAACATCACGTCGGTGCTGCGCGTGGTCGGCTCGGACTGAGGCAGGAGACCATGAAGTACGTGTCGACGCGGGGCCAGGCCCCCGTTCTGGAGTTCGGCGACGTCCTGCTGGCCGGGCTGGCCACCGACGGTGGGCTCTACGTCCCCGACGAGTGGCCCACCCAGCCCGACCTCACCTCGCCGGAGCTGGCCGGTGCCGGCTACCTCGAAGCCGCCGTCGCGGTCATGGCCCCGTACGTCTCTCCGTCGATCTCGGTCGACGAGCTGCGGGTGATGGTCACCAGCGCCTACTCCACCTTCACCCACCCCGACGTCTGTCCGGTCACCCCGTTGGGAGACTCGGGCCTCCACATGTTGGAGCTGTTCTGGGGTCCGACCATCGCGTTCAAGGACGTGGCCCTCCAGCTCCTCGGGCACCTCTTCGACCACGAGCTCACCAAGCGGGGCGAACGGGCCACCATCGTGGTGGCCACCTCGGGAGACACCGGTTCGGCCGCCATCGAGGCGTGCCGCGGCAAGGACCACCTCGACATCGTGGTGCTGCACCCGGCGGGCCGGGTCAGCGACGTGCAGCGTCGCCAGATGACCACCGTCGACGAACCCAACGTCCACAACGTGGCGGTCGAGGGCACCTTCGACGACTGCCAGGACATGGTGAAGGCGCTGTTCGCCGACGTGTCGTTCCGCAACGACGTCGGACTGTCGGCGATGAACTCGATCAACTGGGCCCGGGTGATGGCCCAAGTCGTCTACTACGCCACCGCCGCCCGCACCCTCGAAGCCTCGGTCACGTCCCCTGTTTCGTTCTCGGTGCCCACCGGCAACTTCGGCAACGTGTTCGCCGGGTGGGTCGCCCGCACCACCGGTACGCCGGTCAGCCAGCTGGTGGTCGGCTCCAACAGCAACGACATCCTCACCCGCTGGCTCGCCACCGGCGTGATGGAGCAGCACGGCGTGCACCCCACCATCAGCCCGAGCATGGACATCCAGGTCTCGTCGAACACAGAGCGCCTCCTGTTCGAGCTCTACGGCCGCAACGCCGGCGATCTGGCCGAGCGGATGACCGAGTTCCGGGCCGAGGGCCGGGTCGACACCGGCGACACCCGCCTGGCCGCCGTCACCGAGGTGTTCGACGGCGCCTCGTTCTCAGACGACGACACCCGCGCCGAGATCCGCCGCACCTACGAGGACACCGGCGTGATCCTCGACCCGCACACCGCCGTCGGGGTGGCCGCCGCCCGGGCCGTGCGTCGCGATCCCGACGTGCCCATGGTGTGCCTGGCCACCGCCCACCCGGCCAAGTTCCCCGACGCGGTCGAGCAGGCCATCGGCATCCGCCCCGAGCTTCCCGAGCACCTCGCCGACCTGTTCGACCGCACCGAGCGCTTCGACACCCTCCCCAACGACCTGTCGGCCGTGGAGGCCCACGTCCGCCGGGTGATCGGGTAGCGGCGCTTCCCGATCGGCGGGTGGTTCACGCCACGGCGGGTTCTCCGGTGAACGACTCCCACAACCTGGCGTAGGGGCCGTCGGCGGCCAGCAGGGCGGCGTGGGGGCCGTGCTCGACCACCCGGCCGGCGTCCATCACCACGATCTCATCGGCGGTGGCCGCGGTGTTGAGTCGGTGGGCGATCACGAGCGTGGTCCGACCCTCGGCGGCCACGCCCATGGCCCGGTTGACGCGGGCCTCGGTGGCCAGGTCGAGGTTGGCGGTGGCCTCGTCGAGCAGCAGGATGGCCGGGTCGACCAGGTGGGCGCGGGCCAGGGCCAGCAGCTGGCGCTGGCCCGACGACAACGACTTGCCGCGTGCGGTGATCAGGTGCAGGTAGCCACCGGGCAGTCCGGCCACCACCTCGTGCGCCCCGACGGCGCGAGCTGCGGCCTCGACCTCGGCGTCGGTGGCGTCGGGGCGGCCGTAGGCGATGTTGTCGCGCACCGTGCCCGCGAACAGGAACGGCTCCTGGGGCACCACCCCGAGCTGGGTCCGGTACGAGGTGAGGTCGAGGGAGCGCACGTCGTGTCCGTCGACCAGCACCGCGCCGCCGTTCACGTCGTAGTAGCGGGCCACCAGCTTCTCCACCGTCGACTTGCCGGCGCCGGTCTCGCCGACGATGGCCACCGTCCTCCCGGCTTCGATCACGAGGTCGACGCCGCTCAGGACCTCGGTGGTCGTGCCCGGATAGGTGAAGCGGACGTCGCACAGCTCGATGCGGCCGGTGAGCCGTCCGGGGTCCACGGGGTCTGCGGCGTCGGGCACCTTCGACGGTTCGCGGAGGAGCTCGCCGATGCGGTCGGTGGCCACCCGCGCCTGCTGGTACAGGTCGAACACCTGCGAGAGCTGCTGGATCGGGTTGAAGAACAGGTTGAGGTACAGGAGGAACGCGATCAGCTCGCCCGGGGTCAGCGAGCCCTGGCGGACGAAGGCAGCGCCTCCCGCTATCACCAGGGCCCCCGCCACGCCGGCGAGCATCTCCACGAAGGGGAAGTAGGTGGCCACCAGCTTCTGGGCCCGGACCCGGGCATCGAGGTACTCGTTGGCGCGCTGCGAGAAGCGATCGGTGTTGCGGTCCTCGCGGCCGTAGGCCTGAGCGACGCGGACGTCGCTGAGGCTCTCCTGGAAGTCGGCGTTGACCACCGCGACCTTGTCGCGTGCTTCGTCGTAGGCGGCGCCAGACCGGCGCTGGAACCAGACCGTGGCGGCAGCCAGGACCGGGCTCACGGCGAGGGCGATGAGCGCCAGCCGCCAGTCGAGGAAGAACAGGGCCACGCCGACCCCCACGCACGTGAGGAGCGCCACCACCGCGTTCACCAACCCGGTCTGGAGGAGCTGGGTGAGGGCGTCGACGTCGGTGGTCATGCGGGTCATCACCCGGCCACCCATCTCGCGGTCGTAGAAGTCGAGCCCGAGGCGTTGCAGGTGGGAGAACACCTTCACCCGCAGCGACCACAGCACCCTCTCGGCGGTGCGTCCGGTCACGAACAGCTGGCCCGACGCCACCACCCAGTTGAACGCCACCACCACCAGGTAGGCGATCACCGCGGTTCGCAGCGCGCCGGTGGAGCCGGCATCGACCCCCGCGTCGATCCCGTGACGGACGAGCAGCGGCCCGGCCAGGGTGGCGAGGCCGTCGAGCGCAACCAGCGCCAGGCCGACCGCGAGCTGGCCGCGCCAGGGACCGATGAACGACAGGAAGCGGAACTGCGGCGAAGGCGCCTGGGCGTCGGCGAGCGGCTGGTCCGGGCGGTCGGTGGCCGGCGGCAGCGCGTCGACCTGGGCCAGCAGCTCCGGCGTTGCTGCTGCGCCGTCCATGAACCCTCCACCACCTCCCGGTGTGACCGGCCCCATGCCCACGCCCAGGCCGTTGCTGGTCGACGTGGAGCCAGCCAGGCCGGCGAGGCGGTCGTCGGGTCGGGCCCACAGGTCGCGCTCGGTGGCGTCGTCCTCGATCGTGCTCTCCGACGACCCGTCGATCGCCGGCGCCGCCAGCTCCTCGGCCAGTTCGTCGCCGTCTCCATCGGCGGGTCCGGTCAGGAGCTGGCGGTAGAGCGGGCACCGCTCCTCGAGCTCGTCGTGGGTGCCGACGTCGACCACCCGCCCCTTGTCGAGCACGGCGATGCGGTCGGCGAGCAGGAGGGTCGAGCGGCGGTGGGCCACGAGCAGCGTGGTGCGACCGGCCAGCACCTGTTGGAGGGTCGCGTGGATCTCGGCCTCGACCCGGCTGTCGACGGCCGAGGTGGCGTCGTCGAGGATCAGGATGCGCGGGTCGGTGAGCACGGCCCGGGCGAGGGCGATGCGCTGCCGCTGGCCGCCCGAGAGCGTGAGCCCCCGTTCGCCGACCTCGGTGTCGTAGCCGTCGGCCAGATCCTCGATGAAGCCGTCGGCACCGGCGACGCGTGCGGCGGCGGCGATCTCGGCGGGTGAGGCGTCGGGGCGGCCGTAGGCGATGTTCGACGCGATGGAGTCGGAGAAGAGGAAGGCGTCCTCGAACACCAGACCGATGTGGTGGCGGAGCGACTCGATGCTCACCGTGGATATGTCGGTGCCGTCGATCCGGATGGTGCCGCCCTGGAGGTCGTAGAAGCGGGGCAGCAGCAAGGACAGCGTCGACTTCCCGGAGCCCGACGTGCCCACCACCGCCATGGTCTCGCCCGGTTCGATGGCGAGGGTGAGGCCGCACAGCACCGGCTCGTGGCTCATGTACCCGAAGGCGACCTCGTCGAACTCGATCCGGCCGTGCGGCGCATGGAGTCGGGCCGCGTCGGGGGGCGACACCACGGTGGCCGTCGAGCGCAGCAGGTCGTACACCCGCTCGATGCCGGCCCGGGCCTGCTGGCCGACGGTGACCAGACCGGCGAGCATGCGGGCGGGGGCCTGGAGCTGGCTGACGTAGCTGGTGAACGCGAGGAACGTGCCCAGGCTGATCTGGCCGTCGATGGCCATCCAGCCACCGAGCGCCAGCACCGCCACCTGGGCGAGCGACGGCAGGGCCTGCATGACCGGCTGGTAGCGCGCCTGGAACCGGAGCATCCTGACCCGGCTCGCGTAGAGCTGCTCGGCCGACTCGGCGAGCCGCGCCACCTCCCGCTGCTCCTGGCCGAATCCCTTCACCACCCGCACGCCGCTCACCGCGTCGTCGACCACCCCGGCCACCACGCCGGCCTGCTGCTGGGCATCCCACGAAGCCGGGAAGATCGTGGTGCGCAGCTTGAACGCGGTGATCATCAGCAGCGGGAGCGTGGCCAGGGCGATGAGCGTGAGCGTGGGGCTCAGCAGCGCCATGGCGGCGAGCGCCACGATCAGGAAGAGAGCGTTGGCCATGACGAGCGGCAGGAACGCCATCAGGCCCTGCACCAGCCCGATGTCGGAGATGGCCCGGCTCACCAACTGACCGGTCGACATCTCGTCGTGGCGGGCGACGTCGAGCCGTTGGAGGTGGTCGTACACCTCGGTCCGGAGGTCGTTCTGGACGTCGAGGCTCACCCGCCCGGCCCAGTAGCGGCGAGCGAAGGCGGCCGCGAACCGGCCGGCCGCGGCTGCGAGCAGCAGTGCGACGGCCGGGACCACCGGAGCGCTCCCGGCGATGATCACCTCGTCGATCACGTACCGCTCGACGAGCGGGACCAGGGCGGCGATGACCTGGCCCACCGCGGCAGCGCCGAACGCGATGACCACGTTGCGACGGTGCGGCCGCAACGCCGTACCGAGATCACGCAACCAACTCTGCTCAGCCATGCCAGAGCGAGGGTACCGAGGCTCCAGCGATCTTTGGCCGGCTCCCCTCGGCGGCCATCCTCCCCGCAGACCGTCGCCGGCTTACGTGTACGATTGGTGTATGGGTCGGATCCGAACCAACATCGAGATCGAGGAACGGTTTCTGCGAATGATCATGGACAGGCACGAGGTCAAGACCAAGACCGAGGCGGTGGATCTCGCCCTCAGGCACCTCGCCGGTCAGCCGATGTCGCGCGAGGAGGCGCTTGCCATGCGCGGAGCTGAAGCCATCGATGAGGTGCCCCGCGACCACCACCCCGCATGACTCGGGTCCTCGTCGACACATCGGCCTGGGTCGAGTTCGATCGAGCCACCGGCAGCCTGATCGACCGACGTCTGACCGAGCTCATCAGCACCGACGGTCCTGTGGCGGTGACCGAGCCGGTGGTCATGGAGGTGGTGGCCGGTGCTCGCACCGACGCCCGTGAGTCCGACCTGCGACGGTTGCTCGCCCGGTTCGACCTGCTGCGCTTCGACACCGTCGCCGACTTCGATGCCGCTTCGACCATCTATCGCCGGTGCCGGCGGGTCGGCGTGACGCCGCGTGGTCTGATCGACTGCATGATCGCCTCGGTGGCGCTGCGTCACGGCGCGTCGCTGCTGGCGGTCGACTCCGACCTGTTGAGCGTCGCAGACGTGATGGGGATCCCGCTGGAGGTCTGAACTGGAACCGTGCTCGGTCGTCACCCGAACGGCCTCGCTCGTTCGTTGGGGCAATGTGGGCGATGTGATCGTGGTGCCGGGGGACTTCGAGGAGGAGTTCGGTTCGCTCTACCGCTTGGCGCGCACGGTCGCCCTTCGCATCCTCGGTTCTGTCGCTGACGCAGAGGACGCGGCGGCCGAGGCGCTGACCCGCGCCTTGGTCGACTGGAGCCGGGTCGGCCGGCTGGACCACCGGGAGGCCT
>JAAZBK010000115.1 GCA_012513855.1 Acidimicrobiales bacterium | reverse complement strand
GGGGCCGGGGCGGGCGCGGTGGTCCTGACCGCGGTGGTGTACCGGGTCGCGATCCAGCGCGTCTCGCCACCGTGGATGATCTCGGTGTAGTCGGCGGTCTTCTGGCCGGTCGTGTCCACGACCGAGTTGCCGGGCAGGACGCCGGTGTAGCCGTACGACGTGCTGCCGCCGGTGCGCAGGTAGAGGTTGGCCGTGGTCCGGACCTGTCCCGCGGCGACGGCCTTGGTGACGGTGCCGGTGGTCAGGTAGTTGGTGGAGATCCAGCGGGCCTGCCCGCCGTGGATGACCTGGGTCCACCCGCCCGACGTCTTCCCCGTCGTCGGGAGGGTGGAGCCCTTGGTGGCCACGGCCACGGCCGTGTAGCTGGTGCCCGGCCCGGTGCGCACGTTCACGTTGGCGGTGGTCGTCGCCTCGCCGGTCGCCGTGGGCACCGGGTCGGTGGGGGCCGGCTGTGAGGGCTGGGTGGGGGCGGACTCGCTCGCCTTGAGGTAGTTCTGGTAGACCCAGCCGGTCTGCCCCTTGTCGGTGGTGACCTGGTACCAGCCGCCGCTGACCTGACCGGACGCGGTGACGGCCTGCGAGGGGGCGAGCACGGTCACCACGGGGTTCGAGGTCGAGGGGCCGGAGCGCATGTTGACCCACGTCGTGGCGGTCATCGCCTGCGACGCGTCGGCCACCGACGCGATGACCAGGCTGCCCGCACCGAGCACCGTCAGGGCCATGCAGCCGCCCACCAGGGCGCTCGTCAACCTGCCAGCTCGCCTCACCGGATTCCCCCTCGTCACTGTGTTGCCTGAGCCAGTACAAGCTGACGAGGGTGCTCGCGGCAAGGGGATTCACCTTCAGCCCTGAGAGCGGGACCCGCCGACACGCCGGGCGCGGGGGGAGAACCACATGGTTGTCATTTCAAGCGAACCGCGTCACGTTTCCCCTAGTCGGAAGGCGGTTCGGGGTGGCGGGGTGGGCGTGCCGGGCTGAGCCCTCCCCGGGGGCGGGGCCTCCCCAAGAGGACCCTGAGAGATCTCAAGGTCAGGTTGAGGGTGCCGGGGTGACCCACGAGTCGTCGAGGTCGGCCACCCAGGCAGCGCACGTCCCGCGCCGGTCGGCCGGCCACCAGCCGGACCGGAGGTCGGCGTCCGGGACGACGGTCGAGCCGCACAGGGTGGCCGCGCGTGCGAGCAGGTCGGGGTCGGCCAGCTCGACGGGGACGGTGGTGACCCGGCCGGTGACGTGGTTGGCGCGCAGCGTCCCGAGCAGGGCCGGGCCGAAGCCGGGCGCCACGAGCACGAGCGCGCGGCGGTGGGTGTGGGCGGCGTCCAGCAGGTGTAGCACGAGCCGCTCGTCGTCGAGGTCGGTGTCCGTCACCACCACGTAGGGGTCGACGACGGCCGCGACGCCGCGCTGCGGGTGGGTCAGGAAGGCGCGGTCGGCCAGGCCCGCCGGGAAGGTCGGCTCCGGCCCTCGCGAGGCCAGCAGCTCGCCGAGCCGGTCCTCGGGGATGCCCGGTGGGGGAGCGGCGGCGGCCAGGTCCTCCTCGGTGGTGAACCCCTCGGACGCCGCGCGCTGGCGTCGGCGGTCCCACCACCAACCGCCCAGGATGATCGCCGCGCCCACGACGAGCAGGACAGGGATGCCCCACCACGGAGGGTTCATGCGGCCACTCTAGGCCGCCGGTAGAGTGGGCCGCCGGGGCCTATAGCTCAATTGGCAGAGCAGCGGACTTTTAATCCGCGGGTTCAGGGTTCGATCCCCTGTGGGCCCACCGCGGGGCCCCGGTCTGCTTGCATGGCCCCATGCGACGTCTCCTCAAGGTGCTGCTCGTCGTCCTGGTCGGCCTGCTCGGCTACGGGGTCGGGCTGGCCCAGCCCCATGTGCTCCGCCCGCCGCTGGTGCCGGGGCAGGACGCGGCGGGCGACCCCGCCGGCGCCCGGGCCGTGGTGTCGCTCGACGACGTGG
>JAAZBK010000114.1 GCA_012513855.1 Acidimicrobiales bacterium | reverse complement strand
CTGCACGTTCGCAACCGGGACTGGCTCGTGGAGGAGCACTCGCTCGACGTGGTGACGTCGGCGGGCGACCTGGCCGTCGAACTGCTCGACCGCTGACCGACCTCACGCCCCCGGGCGAAGGTCGACGGGAACGGCCTGACCACCCTCGAAGTCGGCCACCGCACCCACCGGTGCGTTGGTGGCGGTGTCGGCATCGAAGCGGACCACCCGCGCCGCCTCGCCCAGCCAACGGTCGGCGGGACCCGTGGTGAGGGTGATCCCGTCGAGGACCAGGCCCGGCTCGGTGGCGGTCATGGCCGTGAGCGATGCCATGAGCTCCGATCGGGTGACGCCCTCGGATCCGGCCAGCGCCTGCAGGAACAGCTCACCCATGGTCCAACCCAGGGCCACGGGCTGATCGTTCGGGTCGACCTCGTGATCGGGGTGGTCACGGTTCCAGCGATCGATCGCCTCGTGGTAGTCGGCCATCCGGTCGTTGTCGGCCCAGCGCTCGTTGGCGGGATCCATCAGGTTGGTGGCCGACAGGACCCCTTCGGCCGCCGGACCCGCCTGGCCCAGGAACGAACTGCTGGCGCAGCCGCCCGCAGCGAGTACCAACGCCGGCCACGACAGCTCGTCGGCGACGCGCATGGCGGCGGGACACGAGAGCAGTTCGGCTGCGTTCACGAAGACGTCGGCTTCGGTGGCCGCCAGGGCAGACACCCGACTCCGGACGTCGGTGTCGACGGCCACCGGCACCCGGTCGACCGCCACGACCGAAGCGGTCGAGTCCCTCGTCGCATCCTCGAACGCTGCCTGGATGCGATCCCCACGGGCACCCGCCGGCACCAGCAGCGCCATGCGCGCGTCGGGCCGGACCTCGCTCACGTAGCGAACGAGAGCCCACGCCTCGGTGGTCTCGAGCACCAGGGGTGCCCCCACCGACCAGCCGCCCACCACGCTTACGGCGGCCGAGGACGAGACCGGGAACACGTCGGGCACGCACCACCTGGCGAGCTGGTCCCGCACCGCGAGCACGTTCTCGGTGCCCACCATGCCGAAGGCGGCGAACGCCGGGGTGCCCTCGGGATCGAACGCGTCGGCCACGTGCTGCCTGGTGGACACTGGATCGGCCGCGTCGTTGCGCGGGCTCACCTCGACCAGGTAGCGCTGCCCGGCCACCTCGACGCCGCCGCGGCGGTTCTCCACCGCGAAGCGGGCCTGGGCGCCGTAGGAGATCCGAGCGTCGCCGGCGAACGCTCCGTCGGCGGCGTGGGTGGTGACCACCCGGATCGATCCGGGATCACCCCCCGAGGGGGGCGTGACCCCGGAGGCATCGGCGCCGGGCGGGCAGTCGTCCAGGTCGACCTCGTCGACCACCCCGTCGATGGTGGTGCTCGTCGCCGCCGTGGTGCTCGTGGGCGATCCGTCAGCCACCGGGTCGCCGTCGTCGCTGCAGGCCACCACGCAGGCCAGGACTGTCACCAACGGCAGCAACGATCGCAGGAGCCTTCGGGTCGGAGCCATCAGGACGTCAGGCTAGGGAGGCGAGCCGACCAGAGAAGCACCACGGCGCGACGGGGCCCCGGGGCTGAACCCCGGGGCCCTCGTCACAACCGGTGTGCTGACCGGAAGGTCAGCCGGTGATCAACGACTCGGGGATGGCCTCGCCACCCTCGAAGTCGTAGAGCTCGTCGAGCGGCACGAACGTCTCCCGAGCGAGGTCGTAGCGGGCGATCTTGGCCGCCTCACCGAGGAAGCGGTCGTTCTCGCCGGTCTTGACCGTGATCTCCTCGTAGAGGACTCCCGGGGCCGACACCTCGAGGTTGTTGAGCGAGGCCATCACCGCCGAACGGCTCGCACTCTCGGAGGCCTCCAGGGCCTTGACGAACAGCTCACCGAGGGTCCAGCCGTAGGCGACGACGCCGTTGGTGACATCTGCACCCTCGATGCTGTTGGCGGTGCGCCAGGCGTCGACCGTCTCCTTGTAGAGCTTCATGCGCTCGTCGGAGTCCCAGTCGGTGTTGCTCGGGTCCATCACGTTGGATGCGCTGAGGACGCCGTCGGCGGCACCCTCGGCCGCGCCGATGAGGGTCTTGGAGGCGCAGGTGCCCGACACGTACTTGAGGGCGTCCCAGCCGAGCTCATCGGCCTTGGTCATCCCCATGGGGCAGGGCAGCAGCGTGGCACCGTTGAAGAACACGTCGGCGTCGGAGTTGGCCAGGTTGGTGACCTGGGCGCTCACGTCGGTGGCGAGGCCGGCGTCGTAGCGCTGGGTGGCCACGACGGTGATGTCCGTGCCCTCGATGGCTTGGTTGAAGCTCTCCTCGTAGCCGTCGCCGTACTCGCCGTTCTGGAGCAGCATGGCCACGGTGGCGTCGGGCATCTCGGCCTTGAGGTACTCCGCGAAGGCGGCGGCCTCGGTGGAGTACAGCGGGAGCGTGGATCCGATCATCCACGGGTAGTCGGGGTTGCCCATGGCCGGCGAGCCGGTGCTGGCGAAGATGTTCGGAACGCAGAGGTCGTTGAGATCGTCACGGATGGCGATGTTGTTGGCCGTTCCCACCACGCTGAAGGCGGCAAAGGCACCGTCGCCATCCGGGCCGAACGCCCGGTTGATGTTCTCGACCGTCTCGGGCGGGTTGTAGTTGTCGTTGAAGGTCTCGACCTCGACCGTGTAGCTCTCGCCCGCGATCTCGACTCCGCCCTCGTCGTTCACCATGTCGAAGTAGGCGGTGTAGCCCTTGGCGATCTCGGCGAAGGCGGCGAGGCTGCCCTCCTGCGGGAAGGTCGACACCAACTTGATGACGTTGCCGTCGATGCCAGCCGTGTCGGTGCCCTCCGGACAGTCTTCGAGCACGCCCTCGATCTGGTCGCCGACGTTGCCCGAGTCTCCACCGTTGCCGCCATCGGTGGCAACGGGATCGTCGTCGTCGTTGGTGCAGGCGCTGCCGAACACCATGAGCGCCGCAGCGAAGATCGCTGCCGCTCGCCGTCGTTTGGTGGTCATGTTGTTTCCTCCGGAGGGAGTAGGGGTCGGGGGTGTGAACGTTGCCGGCGCACCGGACGCCGAGGGTCTAGGGAGAACGGGTGAGCTTGGCCTTGAGCTGGCGGTAGCCGCCCAGGATCCCGCCGGGCAGGAAGTAGGCGATCACCACCAGAGCGGTGCCGAGGATGAAGGGAGCCATGCCGACCTTGTTGCCACTCCAGTCCGGCGCCTTCTCGTCGAGGATCTGCACGAGCAGACCGCCGAGTATCGGGCCGGCGATGGTGGCCGTGCCGCCGACCACCACGGCGACGAGGAAGTAGATCGACATCTGGAAGTAGGCGAGTGCAGAAGAGGCATCGGCCTGGCCTCGCACCAGCACGGAGAGCGATCCGGCCAACCCGCAGTACGCGGCGCTGATGGCGAAGGCCGTGATCTTGGTGGCCGCCACGTTGATGCCGGCGGTGGTGGCCGCCACCTCCTGATCGCGCACGGCGATCAAGGCCCGGCCGGCCCGGCTGTGGACGATGTTGCGGGTGAGGACGTAGACGATCACCAGCGCGGCCAACGGCACCAGGTACTTCCACTGGGTGTTGGTGAGGGCGTCGACGGGTGAGTTGAGGTGGCTGCGCTTGGGCTTCCACAGTGCTACGCCACCCGACGATCCGAACTTGTGCAACAGGGTGGGTACGAGGATGGCGAGGCCCAAAGTGACCAGCGCCAACGCGGGGCCCTTGACCCTCAGGGCGGGCAACCCCACCAGCGCCCCGGCGACAGCACAGATCAACACGGAGAAGGGCAGCGTGGCCAGGAACGTGAGCTTCTGCTCGATCATCAAGTTGGCGGTGATGTAGGCGCCGATGCCGTAGAAGGCGGCGTGGCCGATGGAGATCTGGCCCGTGTAGCCGGTGAGCACGTTCAGCCCCATGGCGCCGATGGCCATGATGAGGCCGAGGCTGACCATGCGGACCGTGGCGGTGTCGTCGACGACGAACGGGAACGCTGCGGCCGCCGCCATGATCACCACGCCGATGACGATCTTGGCCAGATCTGGCCCCGATGTGGTGCGCGAGGTGGGGATGGCAGCTTCCGGTGCCGGTGCCGTGGAGGGTGTCTCGGTTGCGCTCATACCCGCTCCACCACCTTCCGGCCGAACATGCCCTCGGGCCGGAACAACAGCACGAAGAAGATCAGCAACAGGGGCACCACGATCGGTATGCCGTCGACTGCATCTATGTAGGTGATGGCGAGGGCTTCTGCCACCCCGACGATGAACCCGGCCACCACCGCACCGAGCGGGCTGTCGAACCCGCCGAGCGCAGCTGCGGCGAAGGCGTAGGCGAGGATGAACTGCATCATCGAGACGTCGAACTGGTTGGTTCGGCTGGCGAGCAGTACACCGGCCACCGCGCCGATGGCGGCAGCCAAGCCCCAGCCGATCATCAACATCTTGCCCACGTCTATGCCCACCAGCTTGCTGGACTCCTGGTTGGAGGCCACGGCTCGCAGCGACAGACCGAGCTTTGTCTTCTGGAGGAGGAGGTAGAGCAGCGCGCACTCGATCAACAAGATGATGACGAACCAGATGGTGAACCAGCTGAGGTGGGCACCGAAGATCTCGACCGTGCCCCGGTTGGGGAACGGCTTGGGCATGGAGAACGGGTTGCTCTGCGCCTTGCTCGGCGGCCAGATCAGCTGGATCAGGGCGTTCATCGAGATGAACAGCCCGATGGTGATGATGACCGTGCCCAGCGGGTTGCCCTTGGCCTCCATGGGGCGGATGAGCGTGCGCTCGACCAGGGCGCCTCCGACGAAGGACAAGGCGGCGCCGACGACCAGTGCCAAGCCGATGGGCATCGACTCCGAGAGCTGCCACGTGACGAACGTGGAGAGCATGGCCATCTCGCCCTGGGCGAAGTTGAACAGGCCGGTGGTGCGGAAGACGATCACGATGGCAAGCGCCACCGCGGCGTAGCCGACGCCGTTGCCGATGCCGTTGAAGACCTGGTTGAGGAAGAGCTCTACGTCCATCAGAACCCCAGGTACGCCTTGCGGACGCTTTCGTCCGCCGCTAGTCGGTCGGCAGGGCCTTCGGCCACTATGGAACCCG
>JAAZBK010000113.1 GCA_012513855.1 Acidimicrobiales bacterium | reverse complement strand
GCGTAGTAGGCCGCCGACTTGGCCGACTCGACCTCGAGCAGCATGTCGGCGCACTTGTGCTTGATGGCCTGGAACGATCCGATCGGGCGGCCGAACTGGACGCGGTCCTTGGCGTACTGGACGGCCATCTCGAGGCAGAGCTGGGCGCAGCCCACCTGCTCGGCGGCCAGGGCCACAGCCGCCAGGTCGAGCACCCGCGAGAGCACGGTCCAGCCGCCGCCGTCGGTTCCGATCAGACGGGCAGGGGTGCCGGAGAACTCGACCTTGGCCTGCTTGCGGGTCTGGTCCATGGTGGCCAGCGCGGTGCGGGTGATTCCGGAGGCGCCGGCGTCGACCGCGAACAGGCTCACGCCGGCACCGGTGCGGGCGGCCACGAGGAGCAGCGAAGCGGTGTGGCCGTCGAGCACGTACATCTTGGTGCCGTCGATGGTCCAGGAGTCGCCCGAGCCCGAGGCGGTGGCCGTGATGCCCTCTTCGTCCCAGCGGCCGTTCTCCTCGGTGAAGGCGAGGGTGGCAATGGTCTCCCCCGATGCGATGCCGGGGAGGTACTCGCCCTTGGCGGCGTCGTCGCCGGAGTGGATGAGGGTCTGGGCGGCGAGGACGGCCGACGAGAAGAACGGGGCGCAGAGCAGGGCGCGGCCCATCTCCTCCAGCACCACCACCAGCTCGATGAAGCCGTAGCCCGAACCGCCGAACTCCTCGGGGATCACCAGGCCCTGCAGGCCGAGCTGCTCGCCCATCTGGGACCAGACCGCAGCGTCGTAGCCGGCCTCGGTGTCCATCTGCTCGCGCACGGCGCTCTCGGGCGACTTCGCCTCGAGGAACTGGCGGACGGTCTTGCGGAGCTCTTCCTGCTCTTCGTTGAACGCGAAGTTCACTTGGGTGCCTCCTGGCGGTGGGCCGGCGCGGGCGCATCCGGATCTGGGAACGATCGCGCGCCCGGCCGACCAGCCTCCACCCGCTGCGCGTACTCATGTGTACACAAGGCCGGGCTGCCCGCTACCCTGACGATGTGACCGAGCGCACCGGCATACGCGAGCTGCGGAGCCAGCTCACGTCGTTGGTGCGCCGAGCCGGTGCGGGCGAGCGGATCGTCGTGACCATCGGCGGCCGAGCGGTGGCCCAGCTCGGGCCGGTCGAACCACCGGGATCGCCGGTCACCATCGACGACCTGGTGGCGCGCGGCCTGCTGGAACCGGCCCGGCGCGGCGATCGCCCCGCCGAGCCCGGCATCCGCATCGACGCGTGGACCGGAGGCCGGCTCGACCGGGCGCTGCGAGAGGTCCGCGGCTCGTGACCCTCGCCATCGACACCTCTGCCCTGTTGGGCCGCTACCTCTCGGGCCCGCACCGCCAGGTCGTGATCGACGCCATGGCGGCCGACCACGCGTGGTGTGCATCGGCGCTCGCGCTGGCCGAGGCGCTGGGGATGGTGGATCGCGTGTGCGACGTCCCGACCGACGGCGATCGCGTCCGCCGAGCGCTGCGCGACGACTGGGAGCGGATGCACGTCGTCCCGGTCGACCAACGCTGCCTGGACCGGGCCAGCGAGCTGAGCCGGGAGAGACCCCTCCGCACGGTCGACGCGCTCCACCTGGCGGCGGCAGACCGTCTGCCGCGGCCGATCACGTTCCTGACCTTCGACCCCCGCCAGATCCCCGCGGCCATGTCGCTCGGGATGGACGTGGTGTCGACCTGAAGCAGAGCGACGACGCCGCCGTTCCGCCGCGGGCCTCCACGCCCGGATCTCGCCAAGTGCGCGCTTTTCGTCGCCGAGCGCGCGTAGGATGCCGTTGTGGCGTGATCATCCGCCCGCAGATCGTGGCGTGCGCCTCTCGGAGGAGAGCAGCCCCTCTGGTGACGTCCCGGCCATCCCTCCCCCCCCCGGCCGGGGCGTCGCCGCGTCCGGGGTCGTGGCTGCCGCCGGCGGTCGGCACAATGGGGGACATGAGCACGCTGATCTGGAACGACGCCGGCGCCGAGGTCCACAAGGTCGTGGTGGGGCCGATGGACAACAACGTGTACGTGTTGCGGTGCCGCCAGACGGGCGACGCGATCCTGATCGACGCCGCCAACGAGCACGAGCAACTGCTGGAGCTGTGCCAGGCCCTGGGCGTCCGCGAGGTGCTCGAGACCCATGGCCACTGGGACCACATCCAGGCGGTCCCCCAGCTCCGCGACGCCGGCTACGCGGTCCACGTCACCGAGCAGGACGCAGCCATGCTCCCGAGCTACGACGCCCTGCTCGACGACGAGGCGGTGGTCCAGGTCGGCAGGCTCCGGCTCCACACCATCCACACCCCCGGACACACCCCCGGATCGATGTGCTTCTCGCTCGAGGGGTCACCCCTCTTGTTCAGCGGCGACACCCTCTTCCCAGGAGGGCCTGGAAACACCTCGTTCGAGGGCGGCGACTTCCCCACCATCATCCGATCCCTCGAGGACCGGCTGTTCGCCCCACTGTCCGCCGACACCGTCGTCCTACCGGGTCACGGCGACGCCACCACCATCGGAGCCGAGTCGCCGCACCTGCAGGAGTGGATCGACCGGGGCTGGTAGACGGTGGGCGGCCCTCAGCCGCCGGAGGCGAGGGCGCTCTCCAACAACCACCCGAGCACCGCCGGCGCCTGGTCGGGATCGATGTGCACACCGTCGGTCTCGCGCACCGGATCGCAACCCTGCGGGCCAGTGGGGCACAGGTGAGCCCCGAGGTCGACGACCACGACGCCCGGTGACACGTCGGCCTCGCCGGCCGCCGCCTCCAGGGTGGCCCGCACGCAGTCCGTTCGCTCGCGGTGATCGGGCGGGTTGACCCAACCGGACCAGTCCTCCGACCACGCGGGCAGCACCAGAACGATCTGTCCCACGTGGTCGGCCAGGTAGCCCAGGCGTTCGACCACGTCGGAGCGATACCAGTCGCGAGCAACGTCGGAGCACGGTCCGACGAACTCGCCGTCGAGCCGGCGGTCCAGCACCGCGCCCGTACCTATCGCCAGCACGGCCACGTCGACGTGGCGGCCCTCCACCACCGGTGGGTACTGGGTCCGCCACCCGGTGCAGGTGTCGGGCAAGGTCACCACCACCCCGGCTCCAGCCCGACCCACCGGCGCGCCTTCGGCACCGTCGCAGCCCTCCGACGTTCCGTCGACCACCAGCACCTCCGCCGGGTCGAGGGTCCAGCCGGCGTCGCGCAGCAGCCAGTTGGGGAGGGAGTCGCCGAACACCGCCACCACCGGCACGACGGGGGCGGGGTCGCTCCGGTCGGGGTCGGGACGGCCGGAACCACCGCTCGAATCGGGGCCCGTGCCCGGCACCACCGCGGGGGCTGGTCGGTCCGGCGCCCTCGTGTCGTCGGGCGACGGCACCGCCACCCAAACCACCAGGGCGGTCAGGGCCAGCGCGGCCATCCCCGCCGCGATCACCGCGCCCGACGTCGCACCGGGAGCCACCCGGCCCCTCCGCACCGGCTGTTCGACGAGCCGGTACGACGCCAGGGTGAGGACCGACGACACAGCCACCCGCAGGGCGAAGAGGGGCACCGGCTCGAGGCTGACGCGTGGCGCCGACAGCAGCACGACCACCGGCCAGTGGAACAGGTACAAGCCGTAGCTGACCCTCCCCAGGGCCGTCAGCGGGGGCACCGCCAGCAGTCGAGCCACCCAGCCACCGGCGGTCGCTCCCACCAGGAGAGCGGCCGAGACCAGGGCCACCAGCACCAGACCCCCGGAGTAGATCCGGTCGTCCGACAGGTCGACGGTCCACCAGAGGACCCCGGTGACCACCATGGCCACCGCGCCCACGACATCGGCCACGCCCCGCGGCATCCCAGCCGTCGGTTTGGCGACTCCGCCGAGGCCGGGCAGGTGGCTCATGGGCCATAGGCCGGCGAGCACCAGACCCACCGCGATCTCGGGGGCGCGGATGTGGGTCGCGTAGTACCCGACCACCCGGTCGTCGGCGTTCGAGGCGGCCAGCACGCCGAGGACCGTCACCGCGGTGCCGCCCACCACGTAAGCGCGTCGCAGACCCCCCGGCACAGAGCGCGCCACCAGCCAAGCCAGGAACGGGAAGACCAGGTAGAACTGCTCCTCGATGGCCAGCGACCAGAGGTGGGTGGCAGCCGAGGGCGACTCGAACAGCTGCGCGTAGCTCTCGCCCCCCGCGATCTGGACCCAGTTCGCCACGTAGCCGACCCCGCCGAGGAGCTCCGAGCGGGTGCTGTCCGGCAGGTCGATGAACCAGCTCAGCGCCACCACGCCGAGCACGAGCAGCACCAGGGCCGGCACCAACCGCCGCACGCGTCGGGCCCAGAACGACGCGAGGCCGAGCCCGCCACCGGATTCGACCTCGGACAGGACCAGGGATCCGATCAGGTAGCCCGACAGCGTGAAGAAGAGCGACACGCCGAGGAATCCCCCGGGCAGCCAGGACGTTCCACCGGCGTGCAGCAGCAGCACCGCCCCCACCGCCAGCCCTCGCAGCCCGTCCAGGGCCGGCACGTGGGGCAGCGTCGCTGTCCGGAGTGGCGCCGGCGCCTCGGACGAGGCGACGGCGGACGTCTCCACCACGGCGTCGCGGGAGGTCACCCCGGTAGCTTCCCAGACCTCTCGCGCCTCGACCGTGCAGCCCGTCCGCCGGATCGCACCGGGACGGCCGGACGCCTCACATCGCAGCGTCGGCTACGCGCTCGGCGCACCCGGTGCTACGCCCAGAGCCGCGGCCTTCGCCTCCTCGGCGGCGGCTTCGTCGTCGCGACCCAGGTCCCTGAGGAGCTTGGCGTGAGCGGCGTGCACCGCCCCGAGGAGCGACGGCATCTCGGCATCCTCGGCCGCCCGGAGGTTCTCCCGGTAGAGCTGGAGCGCGGCCTCCGACTCTCCCGCGCCGTGCAGGGAGTCGGCCGCTATCACCGAGAGGTAGATGGCCTGGGCCTCGTCTCCCGATGCGCGGGCGAGGTTGGACGCCACCCGGGCCAGTTCGGCGGCCTCGTCCGACCGCCCCACCTGACGGAGCGTCTCGGCGTGGGTGCGCATGACGCGAGCGGTGGCCTTGGCCGGATCGGCGACGTCTGCCGCGCTCAGCTCGGCGCGACCGAACTGCGCGGTGGCCTCGTCGATGTCGCCCGCGGCAGCGAAGAGCTGGGCGGCGTTGAGCTCTGCCTCCAACGGAGACTGGCCGGTGCTGGTGGCGCGGTCGGCGACCTCCAACCAGTGCTCGGCCGCCACCTCCAGTTCTCCGTCGTACACGGCCAGTTGGGCGTAGACTTGGTGGACGCGGAGCTCGAGTGCCAAGCGCTTCTCCTCCTCCATGTCCTCGGCCGCGGCGGCCACGGCATCGGCCACCGCGCGGGCACCTGGCGCGTCGTCGTCCTGGATCAGCGCTGCTGACTGCTCCAGGCGCAGCGCCGCGGCGTCGATCCCCAGACCGATCCGGTCGTAGACGTCGGCCGACCTGGCGAACTCGTCGGCCGCGTCGCTGTAGCGATCGGTGGCCAGGATCTGCACCGCGAGGCCGCGTCGGGCCCACCCGAGCATGGGGGTGTCGCCCAGGGGTTCGACCGCAGCGATCGCTTCGCGCTGGGCCTCGATGGCTGCATCGGGACCCTCCAGCCGCAGCCGGGCCTCGGCCATCCCGAGCAGCGCCTGGTAGCGCGGCGCACGAGCCGCCGGGTTGTCGGCAGCCCCCTCGGCCACCGCCTCGTAGTGGGCCTCGGCTGCCTTGACAGCACCCAGGCCCATGAGGACGTCGGATGCCTTCAGGACGACGTCGACGGTGCTCGGCGTGTCGTCCAACTGCCTCGCCACCCGAGCGATCTGGTCGGCCATCCGGGCCACCTGCTCGCGGTCCATCCCGGTTCGGGCTGCGATCACCAGTTGCTCGGCGTCGATCGCCACCAGGGCCCACTCCGGGGCCGACTCATCGGCCTTCGCCGCGGCCGCGGCCCGCTTCAACACGTCGAGCGCGTCTTCGAGGCGACCGACGCGCACGAGCACGTCGACAGCGGCGAAGTACAGGCTGAGCCGGGTGCGGATGTGGACCGACGCGTCGTCGGCTTCGGACAGGCTCAGCTGGACGAGCACCGCTGCCTTCTCGCCGTCGCTCCCGACGATCGACGACGCCAGCACCGCACGGACCCGGGACCGGAGCACCGGGTCGACCGAGTGGTCCTCGGCGATGGTCTCCATCTCGGGGACCGACGCCACCCCCGCCGGAGCACCCCACACGGCCGCCATCGCCCGCTCGTCCTGAGACGACGAAGGGTCGGACATGCGGCGCCCGGCCTCTTCCAGCACGAGCGACTGCTCCCACCGGTCGAAGCGTTCGCGCGCCCACTCGTCGAAGGCGAAGGTCTCGGCGGGGGGTGGCGTAGGTTCGTTGGACACGCATCGACCGTACCGGCCGACGCACCGGGTGCCCCAGCCGCGGAGGCTGGCGCGGGCTAGCTGTCGGCCTTCTCCAGGTCGATGGCGACGCTGTTGATGCAGTAGCGCATCCCGCCCCGGTCCTGGGGGCCGTCGGGGAACACGTGGCCCAGGTGCGAGTCGCAGCGGGCGCAGCGGACCTCGGTGCGCACCATCCCGTGAGACCTGTCCTCGATCAGGGTGACGGCGTCGGGCGAGATGGCCTCGGTGAAGCTCGGCCAACCGCACCCGGAGTGGAACTTGCTCTCACTGGTGTGCAACGGGTTGCCGCACGCCGCGCAGCGGTACAGGCCGTCGTCGGTGACGTCGGTGTAGGCCCCGGTGAAGGGGCGCTCGGTGCCCGATTCGCGAAGCACCGCGTACTGCTCGGGGCTCAGGCGGGCCCGCCACTCGTCGTCGTTGGCGGCGATGGGCTTGAGGCCGTCGGTCTCGGCTGATCCGGTCATGGGACTCCTTCGGGACTTGAGCGCGCGGGGCGGGTGGTCAGGACGGTTGGGGGATGGCGCAGGTGACGCCCGTGCCCTGGAGGCCGCAGTAGCCGTTGGGCACCTTGTGCAGGTACTGCTGGTGGTACTCCTCGGCGAAGTAGAACGGCCCGGCCGGAGCGATCTCGCTGGTCACGGGGGGTCGGCCGGCATCGGCCAGCGCGGCGTCGAACGCAGCCCGGGCTGCCTCGGCGGCGCGGGCCTGATCCGGGGTGGTGGTGTAGATGGCCGAGCGGTACTGGCTGCCGACGTCGTTCCCCTGCCTCATGCCCTGGGTGGGGTCGTGCTCGTCGAAGAACACCTGGAGCAGATCCCGGTAGGAGACGGCCTCGGGGTCGAACACCACGAGCACCGCCTCGGTGTGGCCGGTGCGGCCCGAGCACGTCTCCTCGTAGGTGGGGTTGGCGGTGAACCCGCCCGAGTAGCCGACGGCGGTGGCGTGGACGCCCGGCAACCGCCAGAACAGGCGCTCGGCTCCCCAGAAGCAACCCATGCCGAACACGGCCGTCTCCATCCCATCGGGGTGGGGCGGCAGGAAGCTGTTCCCGTTCACCGCGTGGATGCCCGAGATGGAGAACAGCGGTTCGTCACGGCCGGCGATGGCCGTCTCGGCGGTTGGCATGTCGGGCTTGGTCCTGGTCCACATCGGACTCGCCTCCTGGTGGTTCGGGCTGGTGGTTCTGGGCTCACCCGTCGGGCTCGCCTCGGTGATCCGGCGAAATAACCACTATCGCCATAGTGCTAATACACTGACGCCCATGTCTGGCGCCCCGATCTTCGAGATCCGTGATCTCCATGTTGCCGCAGACGGGCACGAGATCCTCCGAGGCGTCGACCTGTCGGTCAACGCCGGCGAGGTCCACGCCCTCATGGGCCCCAACGGATCGGGCAAGTCGACCCTGGCCAGCGCGCTGCTCGGCAGCCCGGAGTACCAGGTCACGTCGGGTGCGATCATCTTCAAGGGCGACGACATCACCGAATGGCCCGCCACCGACCGGGGGCGTTCGGGGCTGTTCCTGGCGTTCCAGTACCCCCAGGCCATAGCCGGCGTGTCGGTGATCAACTTCCTGCGCCAGGCCCTGTCGGCCCGCAAGGGGATCGACCTCTCGGTCCTCGAGCTCCGCCTCGCCATCATGGAGTGGATGGAGAGGCTCGAGATGGACCCCGGATTCGCCGACCGCTACCTCAACGAGGGGTTCTCCGGCGGCGAGAAGAAGCGCAACGAGATCCTCCAGATGGCCATCCTGGAGCCGGAGATGGCGATCCTCGACGAGACCGATTCCGGGCTCGACATCGACGCCCTCCGGGTGGTGGCCCAGGGCGTCCACGAGGTCCGCGCCGACCGGCCCGAGCTCGGGCTCCTGGTCATCACCCACTACCAGCGGCTGCTCGACGAGATCCGCCCCAGCCACGTCCACCTTCTCATCGACGGTCGGATAGTGGAGTCTGGAGGCATGGAGCTCGCGGAGAAGCTGGAGACCGAAGGTTACGAAGCCTGGAGAACGCCGGTGGCCCGATGACGTTCGACGCCCAGAAGGTCCGCGCCGACTTCCCGATCCTCGAACGCGAGGTCAAGGGCCGACGGCTGGTGTTCCTCGACTCCGCCGCCTCCTCGCAGAAGCCCACCTCGGTGCTCGAGGCGATGAGCACCTACTACGAGACCATCAACGCCAACGTGCACCGTGGCGTCTACGAGATCGCCGAGGCCGCCACCAACGCCATGGAGGGCGCCCGGATCCGGGTGGGTCGCTTCATCGGAGCACCTCGCCCGGCCACCGAGGTCATCTTCACCAAGAACGCCACCGAGTCGCTCAACCTGGTGGCTCGCTCCTGGGGCGCGGCCAACCTGGGCCCGGGCGACGCCGTGCTCATCACCCAGCTCGAGCACCACGCCAACATCGTCCCCTGGTTCCAGCTGCAGGCCGAGAAGGGCTTCGAGATCCGTTGGATCCCGCTCACCGCCGACGCCCAGCTCGACCTCACCGACCTGCCGCGCCTGCTCGACGGCGTGAAGGTGGTGGCGCTCACCGCCATGTCCAACGTCACCGGCACGCTCACGCCGGTGCGGGAGATCACCGCGGCAGCACACGACGCCGGCGCCATCGTGGTGCTCGACGCCTGCCAGTACGTTCCGCACCTCCCCACCGACGTCGCAAACCTCGGCGTCGACTTCGCTGCCTTCTCGGGCCACAAGATGCTCGGGCCCACCGGCATCGGCGTCCTGTGGGGGCGCGAGGAGCTGCTCGACGCCATGCCGCCGTTCCTCGGTGGCGGCGGCATGATCCTCGACGTCCGCCTCGACGGCTTCACCCCGGCCGAGCTGCCGGCCAAGTTCGAGGCCGGCACGCCGCCCATCGCCGAGACCATCGGCCTCCACGCGGCCATCGACTACCTCGAGGGCCTCGGCATGGAGGCCGTCCGCGAGCACGAGGTCACCCTCACCGCCCACGCCATGCGCACGCTCACCGAGCGCCTGGGCGACAAGCTCACCATCCACGGTCCCGCCGAGCCGGCCGCCAGGGGCGGCGTGTTGTCGATGGCGGTCGACGGCATCCACCCCCACGACCTCTCCCAGGTCATGGACGAGCACGCCGTGTGCGTCCGTCCCGGGCACCACTGCGCCAAGCCCCTGATG
The DNA here is from genome assembly GCA_012513855.1 of Acidimicrobiales bacterium. Taxonomy (GTDB): domain Bacteria; phylum Actinomycetota; class Acidimicrobiia; order Acidimicrobiales; family Iamiaceae; genus Aquihabitans. The sequence continues at coordinate 23,565 of JAAZBK010000113.1, read as the reverse complement.
AAGGTGCTTGGCGTCGGTGCCACCGCTCGGGCGTCGTTCTACGTCTACAACGACACCGACGACGTCGATGCGTTGGCCGAGGCACTGGCCGACGCGGCAAGCTTCTTCTCGTTCTGACGGCCACGCCGTCTCGACCCACAACTGCGAGGCCCACCAATGCCAGGACTCGAGGATCTCTACCGGGAGATCATCCTCGACCACTACCGCAACCCCCGCAACCGGGGCGAGCTGGAGGTCCCCCCGGCCCACCGGGCCGAAGGCTTCAACCCCCTGTGCGGCGACGAGATCGTGGTCTTCCTGGACCTCGACGACGCTGGCACCGTCACCGACATCCGCATCGGCGGAACCGGCTGCTCCATCAGCCAGTCGTCGGCCTCGATGATGTCGGCCGCGGTGAAGGGCAAGACGGTGGCCGAGGTCGAGGATCTGACCAAGGCGTTCAAGGCCATGATGTCGGTGCACGAGTCGAGCCTCGACGCCGAGGGCGAGTCCGGCGAGGAGATCCCCGACGAAGCGGCCCTGGCCGCGTTCGAGGAGGTCAAGCTGGGCGACCTGGAAGCGCTGCGCGGCGTGGTCAAGTTCCCCGTCCGCATCAAGTGCGCCACCCTGGCCTGGAACACCCTCGCCCAGGGCATCAGCGAGGCTCAGGAGAGCGCCTGACGAACCTCGTCCAGGGCGATGGCATCGGCTAGCGCCCGGAGGGTGGTGTTCAGGTGCGTACAGGTCTCCGCACCCACGAGCCCGCGCCGCATGAACGTGGGTAGATCGGCGAGGCGCTCGCCCACCACCCGCTGAGCGCTGGCGACAGCCGCCGGGCACTCCGCCCACGGCAGGACCAGCGCTGCCACCGTCACGGCCGTCACCTTCCCCTCCGGGTCGACGCCCGCGTCGACCCGGTACTCGTGCAGCACCAGTTCCGAATCGCCGTCGGCCACCGAGTCGCGGAAGTGGGCCGAGAGCCGAAGCCCGTCGTGGGTCGGCACCAGGTCGAGCCGACGCGCCCTCCGATGGGTGTGGGGAGCCAGGGAGTCGACCTCGTGCCAGCCGACGGACCCGGCGGTGGCTGCCAGGTCGGGGGCCGGCGCGCCGCTGGGAGAGGCGATCTCCAGGTTCTCGGCGAGGTGTGTGAACTGCTGGCCGTCTCGCCGCCAGCCCGCGCAGACATCGCCCTGCATGTCGGAGACCAGTTCGAGCCCGGCGTCGTCGATGGCGTTCTCACCCGCCCACAACAGCACGGTGCCCGACACGAAGTAGCCGCCCGAGAGGTCTTCGAGCAGCGACGCCGCCAGCGTCCGGTGCTCCATCTCGTTTGGGATGCTCCTGGCCACCAGCCCGCCGAAACCGGCTCGAACGCTGGCTCCGACGAGTGGCCGGAGCAGGTGGTCGGGCAGATCGCCGGCGATCGAGGTGACCACGCCGGTGGTGTCCACCTCGGCCGAGAAGTCGGCCGTCCCTGCGTGGACCACGGTGCCGGCGGCGTCGAGCGCCACGTCGCGCCCGCTGAGCGCGAGCACCGCGGGACCCGGTGGATCGATCGGACGGAGGGTGTCGATGGTGGTGGTGCGCCGCACCCCGCCGGCGGGCAGGTCCCCGCCGTCGACCAGCGGACGTCTGGGCCCGGGCACGAGCGGAGCGGGACGGATGGCCACCTCCCGACCCTACGGCGGGCGAGGACGATGGCACCATGCCGAAATGCCACGCCAACCCGCCCCTGGGCGTCCGGGCACGCCGGACACGGACGGCGGCAGACGGTAGGGGCCGACATCGCTCGGCTTTGGTTGAACATCACGAAACTTGAGCGAGGGAATGTCAACTTCCTGGATAGCGTTGTTGAAGTTCCACAGCACTTCCAGGAGGTCCCTCCGTGACCGAGACCACCACCCTCTCCCTCCCCGTCCTGCCGCTCACCAGCGGCGTCGTCCTCCCGGGCATGGTCATCACCATCGCCCTGGAGACCCCCGAGGCCCGCGCTGCCGTCGCAGCGGTGGGCGAAGACAAACGCCTCCTGCTGGTTCCCCAGGTCGACGGGCGCCCCGCCACGGTGGGAACGGTGGTCACCATCGAGTCGCGGGGCAACCTGCCGTCGGACACGCCGGCGCTGGTGGTCCGCGCCACCGAGCGGGCAAGGCTCGGTGTCGGCCTCGCCGGCACCGGCGACGTCTTGTGGGTGGAGGCCACGCTCGTCGACCCCGAGGTCACCGAGGAGGCTCGCACGCTCGCGGTCGAGCTGCGCGCGGCCTACCGCACCCTCTTCGAGGAGATGGGCGGTGCGCGCCTGGGCGAGATGCTGCGAGACCTCGACGACCCCGGCTCCCTGGCCGACGCCGCCGGCTGGTGGCCAGACCTCTCCCTGGCCCGCAAGGTCGAACTGCTGGAGACGGTCGACGTCACCGACCGCGTCAGCCTGGTGCTGTCGTGGGTCAAGGAGTCCCTGGCCGAGATCACGCTGAAGGAGCAGATCCGCTCCGAGGTCAGCGACGGTCTGGAGAAGAACCAGCGCGAGTTCCTGCTGCGCCAGCAGCTCGCCGCCATCCGCAAGGAGCTGGGCGAGTCCGACGAGGACGACGCCGACACGCCAGACGCCTACCGGGCCCGCCTGGCCGAGCTCACTCTGCCCGACCACGTCCGCACTGCGGTGGAGGCCGAGCTGCGGAAGCTGGAGCGCACCTCGGAGCAGTCGCCCGACCAGGGCTGGATCCGCACCTGGCTCGACACCGTCTTCGAGCTGCCGTGGAACGAGCACTCCACCGACCGGCTCGACCTGGCCCACGCCCGCGCCGTGCTCGACGCCGATCACACCGGACTGGAGGACGTCAAGGACCGCATCGTGGAGGAGCTGGCCCTGCGCAAGCTCCGCCGCGACCGCGCCGCCCAGGCATCCACACCGGCATCGGCCGATCACGACGTCGTCGACTCCCCCGTCGACCTGTTCGTGGAGTCGGGTGACGAGTCCGGCTCCGCACCGGATGACGGGTCGGCCGACGAGCAGCCCAAGGCCAGCCGCACTCCGCTCGAGGAGCCGCTGGTCCGGGTCGTGCCCATAGAGGACCTGCTCCCGTCGACGCCCGCCGGCGAAGACCCCGACGCATCCGACGAGCCCTCCGACTCCGATGAGCCGGCCGACCCCGAACAGGACCAGGTGGCGGAGCGCTCACCGCACCGCCACGGCACCGTCCTGACCCTGGTCGGTCCTCCCGGCGTGGGCAAGACGAGCCTCGGCGAGTCAATCGCCCGCTCGCTCGGTCGCAGGTTCGTGCGCGTCGCCCTCGGCGGCGTGCGCGACGAGGCCGAGATCCGTGGTCACCGTCGCACCTACGTCGGTGCGCGGGCCGGACGGATCGTCAAGGCCATCGAGGAGGCCGGCACCATGAACCCCGTGGTGCTGCTCGACGAGATCGACAAGGTCGGCGCCGACTACCGGGGAGACCCGTCGGCCGCGCTGCTCGAGGTGCTCGACCCGGCCCAGAACCACTCGTTCCGCGACCACTACCTGGAGCTCGACCTCGACCTGTCGGAGGTCATCTTCCTGGCCACCGCCAACCAGCTCGACACCATCCCGGGCCCGCTGCTCGACCGCATGGAGATCATCTCGCTCGACGGCTACACCGAAGACGAGAAGGTCGCCATCGCCCGAGACCACCTGCTGCCCCGCCAGATCGGATTGGCCGGCATCGAGCCCGGCGAGCTCACCGTCACCGACGACGCACTCCGTCGGATCGTGCGCGACCACACCCGTGAAGCCGGTGTCCGCTCGCTCGAGCGGGCGATCACCAAGGTGCTTCGCAAGGTGGCCGTGCGCATCGCCTCAGCCGAGGTCGGCGAGACCGTCTCGGTCGACGTCGACGACGTGCCCGACCTGCTGGGCCGGGCCCGCTTCCACGACACCGACATCGCCGACCGCACCGCCGCCCCAGGCGTGGCCGCCGGCCTGGCGGTCACGGGAGCGGGTGGCGACGTCCTGTTCGTCGAGACCACCACGCTGCCGGCCGACGGCGCCGACGGCGAGGAGCGCTCGAACCTGGTCGTCACCGGCCAGCTCGGCGACGTCATGAAGGAGTCGGCCCGCATCGCCCTCTCCTACGTCCGGGCCCACCGCGAGAAGCTGGGCATCCCCGAGGGTGCCGACCGCCGCAACGTCCACGTGCACTTCCCCGCCGGGGCCGTGCCCAAGGACGGACCGTCGGCCGGCATCACCATGACCACCGCGCTGGTGAGCCTGTTCACCGGTCGCCAGGTCAAGCCCAAGGTGGCCATGACCGGAGAGGTCACGCTCCAGGGTCGGGTGCTGCCGATCGGCGGCGTCAAGCAGAAGCTGCTGGCCGCCCACCGGCTCGGCCTCACCGAGGTCATCATCCCAGCCCGCAACGAAGCCGACCTCGACGACGTCCCCGAGTCGGTCCGCGCCGACCTCACGGTCCACCTGGCCGCGGATGTGGCCGACGTGGTCCGCTGGGCCCTCGAACCCGCTGCATCCGAGCCGGGCGAGGCCGGCGAGGCAGCCGCGGCCTGAGCTAGCCGGTCCGAGGACCGGGTCAGCCTGCGATGAAAGCGGGCACCCGGTCCTTGGGGCGGCCGATGATGGCCTTGTCGCCCTTCACCAGCACGGGGCGCTGCATGAGGCGGGGGTGCTCGACCAGCAGGTCGGCCACGGCCTCGGGCGTGGTGTAGTCGGCCTCGTCCAGCCCCTGCTCCTTGAAGAACCCGTCCTTGCGGACCAGGTCGGCCGGCGGGTCCTCCAGCTTGGCGATCAGATCGAGGATGCCCTGGCGATCCAGCGGCGCCTTCAGGTACTGCACCACCTCAGCATCGGCTCCGGCCGAGGCCACCTCGTCCATGGCGTAGCGAGAGGTCGAGCAGTTCGGGTTGTGGAACACGGTGAGATCAGCCATGGAGCCGATCGTACCGATCAGCCACCGGTCTCGGCGGGGGACGGATAGTCGGGCGGGAGGTCGTCGGCGGGGATGTCGTCGGCCGATATCACCGATCCCTCCACCTGGAAGGCGTAGACGTCTTCCTTGGGCATCTCACCGGGGAGGTAGCGCTGTCCGCCCTTGGCGTAGCGCATCATCCCGGTGCCGTCCTTCTCCTGTTCGTCCTTGCCGGTGGCTTCGGCGTCCCACCAGACCTCGACCATGTCGTCGACCGCCAGGTGGTCGGGGTCGGCGTGGAAGCCGTGGTTGCCGAAGGAGATCTGCGGCTGGGTGGGCGAGTCGCCCGACGGCGGGTAGGCGAACAGGCCGTCGCGGAACGTCTCGGGGGTGAGGTTGGGTCCGGCCATGTGGAGGCCCAGCATCAGCACCCGGATGGGCTCGTAGATGACCGCAGCGTTGCGGATCGACGGCGGTTCCTCGCCGTAGTACCAGCGGTGCAGGCGACGGGCCTCGCCCTGGGCCGGGTCGGTCCGCAGCGGCAGCGGCGACAGGCCGAACGCGTGCGACCACTGCTGCTGGTCGTACTGGCGACCGAAGGTGGTGGTGTCGGTGAGGACCGTGCCCGTGATGATCCACTCGGGGAAGTAGCCCTGGTCGGTGGCCGCCTGGGTGAGGTACATGGGCATGACCGGGTCTCCCAGGAACACCACGGTGGTGACCCCGGCGTCCTTGAGCTGGCCGATGATCACCCGGGCCTTCTCGGCCAGTTCCGGGATCACCAACTGGTAGGTGAGCCGGACCGCAGGTTCGTAGCCCCGCTCCTTGCCCCGCCTGTCGGCCTCCTCGCTCACGCCCTTGAACACCGGCGGGTCCTGCTCGAAGTTCACGTGGCCGAACACCCGCGTCCGCGTGTGCATGGCAGGGTCGCCCGCGTGGATGGCCGGCTTCTTGTTGAGGCGCTCGATCAGGTAGTCGCCCAGGATCATCAGGTACTGCTCAGGAGTGGGCAGGTTGGCCCACATGTAGGGATCGTTCTCGAGGAACGTCGAGTTCGGCACCGACAGGCCGCAGCCCACGCACACCACGCCGCGGTCGGCCAGCGCCTCCGCGTACGCACCCTGCTGGCTCGGGCCACCCAGAGAGGCGAACGCCCCGATCTCCTCGGCCACCTTGATGGCGTCGGCGCGGGCCGAGGTCTCGTCTGACCCGCTGCCCTTCATGTGCACGATCTCGATGGTGCGACCCCACATCTCGTAGCGGTCCTCGAAGATGCGGATCAGGCTCTCGGATGTCGCCGCCCGCACCTCCGGGGGGTCCATCTGACCCCCGAGAGCCGCGGCCAGGTCATCGTCGGGCGTTCCGTAGATGACGACCTTCACCGAGGTCTCGGTGACGCCCTGAGCGGTGTTGAGCCCCGGCGCACCCTCCCTGGCGACCAGGCACGGGGGCGAGTAGTTCGACGGCACCGTGACCCGGCCGGTCTCGGGATCGCACTCGTCTCCCCAGTCGTAGTCGTCGACGGTCCCCTCCTCCACCGCTTCGGCGTAGGAGATGGGCATGTCGGATGCCTCGGTGACGACATCCGTGGTCGACGTCTCGCCGGCGCTCACCTCGTCGGGCGACCGTCCGGTCGACGCGAGCACGGCCACGAGGGCGATGGCGGCCACCACCGCGGTGACCGGCCCGAATCGGGCGAGGGCCGAGGCGCGGGGTGCCGGCGTGGAGGTCCGGGGGGTCATGAGGGCTCCGGTCGAGTTGCTGCTGATCGGCTGAGTACGGCGGAGTCTCCGCCGAGGTAGGAGGCGACCACCTCGGGGTGGGCCAGCACCTCGGCCGGCTCTCCCTGGGTGACGAGGCGGCCCTGGTCGAGGGCGACGAGGCGGTCCGAGATGGACGAGATGAGCGACATGTCGTGCTCGATGACCACGATGCTGGCGTTCAGGGAATCGCGGATCCGCAGCAGGAGCGGCCCGAGCGCCTCGGCTTCACGCTGGGCGATCCCCGACGACGGCTCGTCGAGCAGCACAAGCGACGGTTCGTGGGCCAGCACGCAGCCGAGGTCGACCACCCGACGCGATCCGGTGCTCAGCTCACCCACGAACTTGGTGCGGAACGCCTCCAGGCCCAGCAGGTCGATCAGCTCGTCGACCCGGTGACGGGCGACGGTCTCGCTGTCGACGTGGGCGGGCATGCGCAATGCCGCGTTGATCGGGTCGCGGACGTCGAGCCACCGCTCGAGCGCCACCAGGAGCGTCTCCTCCACGGTGAGCGACGGGAACAGCTTGGAGTCCTGGAAGCTGCGGCCGAGACCCAGACCTGCCCGCCGGTGCGGCGGCAGGGTCGACACGTCGACGCCGGCCAGGCGGACCTCACCGGTGTCGGAGGCCAGGAAGCCCGAGATCAGGTCGAACAGCGTGGTCTTGCCCGCCCCGTTGGGTCCGATGATGCCGACCACCTCACCGGGATCGACGTCGAAGGTGACCTGGCTCACCGCCCGGATCCCGCCGAAGCTGATGCCCACGTCGCTCACCCGGAGAGCGGGGGTCTGTTCTGCGTCGCCGGCCGAGGCCGGCCGGCCCACCGGTGCTTCGGCTACCGGCGTCGGCTCCGTGTCGCGATCCCCGTCGCTGGCGTTGCTCGTCAACCGTGATCCGGCTCCTGCCAGGAACACCGAGCGCAGCACGTCGGGCCGATCGAGCAGCTCGGCGGTGGGACCGTGGAACCGGATCTCGCCCTTCTCCATGAAGTAGGCGGTGTCGGCCACCGTGAGCGCCACGTTCACCGACTGCTCCACGAGGATGATCGTGGTGCCCTGATCGCGCAGAGAGCGCACCACGTCGAGGAGCTGCTCGACCACCACCGGTGCCAGGCCGAGCGACAGCTCGTCGATCATCAACAGCTTGGGCCTGGTGAGGAACGCCATGGCGAGCGCCAGCATCTGTTGCTGACCACCCGACAGGTCGGCGGCCGGGTCGTCGAGCCGCTGGCGCAGCACCGGGAACAGCTCGAGCGCATCGTCGACCCGAGCGGCGCGGGTGGCTTCGTCGCCGCGGATCTGCCACCCGGCGACCCGCAGGTTCTCCGCCACCGTGAGGCTGGGGAAGGTGCCCTGGCCGCCGGGAACCTGGGCGACGCCGAGCGGGGCGATCTCGTCGGGCGGGGCGTGGGTTATGTCGCGCCCGTCGAACACCACCGCTCCCCGGTGCGCCGGGGCCACCCCGGAGATCGCCTTGAGCAGCGTCGACTTGCCGGCTCCGTTGGTGCCGAGCAGGGCGATGATCTGGCCCTCCTCGACGTCGAGGTCGACCCCGAAGAGGATCCGCACGTCGCCGTAGGCGACCTGGAGGTTGCGAACCGACAGCAGTGGGAGCTTGCCGTCGGCCCGGTCCTTGATCATCTGGGCCCGGGTGGCGGCGCCGGTCCAGACCTGGGCGATGTCGTCGTCGATCACCGACCGCACCGACGCGATGAGGAACCCGCCCACCAGGAACACGGGTGGCATGGCGAGCAGCCCCCAGCGGAAGCCGTGGGCGTCGCCGATCCAACCCACGAACGGGATGACCAGCAGCCCGGGCAGAACCCACAGCGCACCGACCGAGAAGCCGATGGCTCTGGCCCGGGGCGGGATGGCCAGCGACAGCGAGGCCATGACGCCGGGGCCGACGATCACCAACGTGCCCGCCACCAGCCCGTGGAGGGCGATGGCGGTGCCGACGTTGGGGGCGAGGGCGAACCCGACGGCCAGGACGGACGCCACCACCGCGGCCACACCGAGGACGTTGAAGATGGCCGAGGGTCCGCCCTTGGCGAACGCCTTCGACGTCAGGCGGGCGCCTAGGACCACGCCGGCCAGCTCCACCAACTGCACCGGGACGTTGGCCCACGCCCGGCCCAGCTCCTCCAGGTCGAAGGTCTCGGCGTACTGGAGCGAGGCCAGCGAGGCGAAGCCGACGATCGATGCGGCCAGGAACGGCAGTGCGGTGAAGATCCGACGCAGGCTGCGGACGGTCCACACCATCCTGATCGCCTCCGCGAACGATGGCGGCGGTTCCTCGAGCCCAGGGTCGATGCCCAGGTCCGATGCCTGCCTCTCGAAGTGGCCCCGGCCCGGGTCGCTGAGCCTGAGCCCGGCGATCACCAGCAGGATCGTCGGCACGGCGAAGACCAGGAACGGCGCTCGCCAGTCGAACACCGAAGCCAGGCCGGCACCGATCAGGAGACCGAGGATCGAGCCGATGCTGTTGGCGGCGCGGTGCCAGGAGTACACCTTGGGCCGGCTGGCGATCGGGTAGAAGTCGGCGATGAGGCTGTTGTGGGTTGGGAAGACCACGGCCTGGCCGATGGCCGAGCCAGATCTCATGATCACCAGCATCCACATGGTGAGGGCGAAGCCGGTGCCCAAGGAGAAGGCGGCCCAGATGGCCGCCCCGGCGAGAGCGATGCGCACCCGGTCGGAGCGATCGGCGAGCTGGGCGATGGGGACGGTGAGCAGGAGCGCCGCCGCCCCCGCCAGCGCCACCACCCACAGGATCCCGGAGTTGTCGAGGCCGAAGTGGTCGCGGATGTCGGGCAGCAGCACCACGAAGGCGGAGCGGTCGAGCTCGTCGGCCATGTTCAGGCCGAACAGGACGGCCAGCGGATACCAGCCGGCCGCGCCCAGCCACGACGAGTCCAGCAGCCGGCCGCCGAACCGCTTCGGAGGGCCAGCCTCACCCGGCATCGCCTCGCCCGGCAGCTCCTCGTCGTCGGAGACGGTCTCGACGGTGTCGGTCATCGGGTTCCCTCTCCGGCGCCCACCAGCTCCTTGCCGTCGGGTGCGGACGGCATCGCCACCTTGAGGGCGGCGGGCGCGTCGTCGCCCCCTTCGTCGGCCATGAGGCTGGCCACCACGATCCCCCGCTTGCGGGCCAGACGGCGAAGACCGGCGTCGCGAAGCCGGAAGAGGAGGTCGCCAAGACCTCCCGGGGCCACCAGCAGCACCCCGAGCACGCCCACCGCCGACGGCAGCAACGCCCAGCGTTCGGACAGGAACCACCGCCCGCCGTTGATGAAGAGAGCGCCCAGGACGGCGCCGGTCAACGAGCCCAACCCGCCCACCACCGCGGCGGTGAACACGCCGAGGCTCTCTCCCACCACGAACGGCTGCTCGGTGTAGGAGCCGTTGACGTGCACGAGCAGGCACCCGGCCACCGCGGCCAGGAAACCGGAGAGAGCGAACCCGGTGAGCTTGGCCCGGAGCACCGGGATCGCGTACGCCGCGGCTCCGCGCTCGTTGTCCCTCACGGCCAGCAACGTTCGCCCGGTCCGGCTGCGGCGGATGCCGGCCACGGCGAGGAAGCCGAGGACCACCACACCGAGAACGAACCAGTACATGGCGGCCTCGCTGCTCAGGTCGTAGGTCTTGAAGAGGTCGGGCCGTTCGAGACCGTCGCGGGGGATCCAGGTCTGCTCGGCGCGGTTCAGGAGGAAGTTCGAACTGGCCAGCGCGAACGCCAGCGTGGTCACCGCCAGGTAGAGGCCGGGCTGGCGCAGCGCCGGAAGCCCGACCACCACCGCCACCACCGCTCCGGCCAGTCCGGCCACCAGGAGGGCGAGGCTCATGTCGAAGTGCCAGGTGTGGGTGGCCACCGCCCCCACCGCGGCACCGGTGCCCACGAACGACATCTGCCCCAGCGAGACCTGCCCGGCCCAGCCGGTGAGCACCACCACCGACAAGGTGATGAGGGCGAAGGCGGCCACCGTGGCCGCCTTGAACTCCTGCGACTCGCTGAGCACCGCGGGCAGGGCGACGGCCACCGCCAACGCCAGCAAGGGCAGCGCCATCCGGAGGACGCGCACGATCGTCAGTGAGCGCAGCTCGCGGGGGATGGGGCGCACCTCCTCGGCGGCGGCCCACGACGACACCGCATCGGTGTCGATCCGCCGGGTTCCGGAGCGGCGGACCACCAGCACCACCAGCAGGAGAGCGGCCAGGACCACGTAGGTGCGGCCGGGCTGGCTCGGGTTGTTCACGAGGATGCCCTGCTCCAGGATCCGGAGCGCCACGGCCGACGCGGCGATCGCCGGCAGGTGGTCCATGCGACCGATCACGAGGGCCCCGAGGGCGAAGACGAGCGCCTGCGGACTGAGCGTCGACGCACCGCCGAATCCGAAGATCCCGGCGTGCAGGAACACCCCGCAGAAGGAGAGCACGGTGGCCACCACCCACACCAGGGTCTGGAGCCGTCGCACCGGGATGCCGAGCAGAGCGGCCCGGTCGGATCGCTCGGCGGCGGCCCGCACGGCCACGCCCACGTCGGTTCCCCGCAGGAACAGAGCCAGGCCGGCCATGAGGACGGGCGCCAGCACCAGCGCCAGCACCTCGGTCCCACCGAGGGTCTGGTTGCCGATCTCGATGCTCGCCTCGAAGGGATCCGGGAGCCGTTCCGCAGCGAAGATCGTCTTGCCCCACCAGCGGGGCAGCAACGTTCCCGCCACCACCAGCAACTGCGACAGCCCGATGGTGGCCACGGTCAGCAGCAGCCGGGGCGCTCGGGCGAACCGCCGGATGATGAAGAACTCGATGACGGCCCCGAGGACCACGGCGAACACCAGGCCCAGTGCTGCTCCCACCAGCCAGGGGAGCCCGGTCACCGCGACCAGCCCGACCACCACGGTGGTGGGGACCGTGCCCAGGTCGCCCTGGGCGAAGTTGAGGATCCGGTTCGCCCGGTAGACGAGCGCCAGGCCCAGGGCCACGAGCGCGGTGAGCAACCCCGAGATCACGCCCAGCGACCACGGCCCGAGGCCCGCAGGGAAGACCACCAACTGGACCCCGATGATCAGGAGCGCGGGGATGAACGGACGGACGGCCTGCGCCGCGTCGGTCCCCTGGAATCCGGTGCGGGCCATTGTCCGGCGACGACTCCTAGTGATGAGATCCCCTTTGAGACCCCGTCGTGGGCTTCCCCTTCCCCCGACGAAGTCCTTGCACCCTATCTGCAAGTTCTTTCGCGTGCCGGGCGTCACGCACCCTGATCGATCAGGCGCATACCGCCCTGGTCACACGGAGTCGAAGGCGTCGGCCACTGCGTCGGCGGCGTCGTCGAGGTCGAGGCGGGGTTCGTCGAAGCGGCGGACCTCGCGGAAGGTGCGGTCGCGGCCGCGGTCGTCGACGTACCAGCCCTCCAGGCGCTCCCGAACCGCCTCCGACAGCGGGTTGGGCAGCGTCAGGAGCTCGCCGCGGGAGAGCCCACCGTCGATCAGGAGACGTCCGAGGTCGTAGAGATCCGAAGCCCGCTTCTCCGGTTTCGACGATGCCCTCAGAGCCACGGTGGTGGCCTTCATCGCCACCAGACCCGCGGTGCTGGCCACCAGTCGCCGGTCGGCTCTAGCCAGGATGTCGCCGCTCTCGTCGTCGGCCGCGGCCAGGTCGAGCTCGGTGGCGGTGTCGTGCGCCCAGGTGTGGGCCACCACGTTCAGCTCCAGGTCGGTGAGCTCTGCTCCGGGATCGGCGGCCGCGATGTCGAGGAGCAGCTGATCCACGCGGACGCCGGCCACGTCGATGACGTCGAGGTCCATGTCGCCCCGGAACGTGTACTGCCCGCCGCCGTCGGCCGTGAGGGCTAGGCGTGCGAGCTGCTCGTGCACGCCTGGGTCCCGAGCCAGGGCGTCGAGGTCGACGGTGGCGCGGTGCGGGGTCCCGACCCGCACCATCACGGCCAGGCCACCGATCAAGCGGAGCTCGGACGGCAGCGACGCCAGCAGCTCGATCTCGCGGTGGGTGCTGCCGTTGCGCCGGCCCGACAGGATCACGGTCACGATGCCCCCTCCCCCGCGGGCACGATGCCCCACTGCTCGACGATCTCGCGACCGCGCGCGGGATCGGCTGCCAGCCGGAGCGCGCACACGATCGGGTGGGCGACGCGCCAGGGATGGGCATCGGACGGTGGGTGATCGTCGTTGTCGGGCAGCCAGGTGACCGGTGCCCGCCTGATCCAGGTGCGGGTCGGACGGGTGCGGTCCGACAGGTTCCTGAGCCGGCGGATGGCCCCCTCGGCCCTGACGTAGCAACGCGCGGGCAGGTCGCCGACGGCCGGGATCCGGGCACCGGCGAGGGTGGCCGCGCGCTCGTCGGCCCGGGTCATGGCGTCGCCACCGATCCGTTCGGCCACCTCGTCGATGGATATGGGCAGGGCGATCCACCCGTCGTCGGGCCAGTGGGCGGCCGTCTCCCAGAACAGCTCGGGTAGGAGGGCGAGCCGGGTGGTGGGGCCGATGAGGCCGACCTCTGTGAAGCGGGTGACCATCTGGTGGACCGCGCCCGCGCTACGACCTATCCGCTGCGAGACCGCCCGCGCCGCCACCGGCGCATCGGGGTCGACCAGCGCGGCCAGCGCCACCTCGAGGCCGACGGTGGTCCACGGGTTCCCGGACGGACCTGAGTCGCCGTCGGCGGAGCGGCCCGTCTTCGCTCCGGTGCCGAGGTCCACGGGTGACTCGACCCGGACCCCGACCGTCCACATCCGTACGTGGCCTCGACGATCCAGCCAGCCCCAGCCCGCTCGTCGCAGCGCATCGCGTCCTGGTTCGCTGATCCGGTCGGCCACGACCATCGCGGGGAACCGGGCGGGCGCTTCGTCGACCAGGCGGGCGACGTCGGCCGGAGTGGGGTGGGCACGCGAGACGAGGTTGAGCGCCTGGCGGGTGCCGTCGATCGTGAGGATGCCGTGCACCTCCCGGACGTCGAGGCCCAGGTGGCGCAACGCATCGGCCACCTCGCGCGCCAGATCTACATATTCATCCGTTTGCGCCGTCACGAACACAGAACAAAGGGTACCTCATCTCGCCATCGATCCCAACGTTTGCTGTTCACGCCGTCACGAACACAGAACACAGAAACACATCATCGAACCGGGCGCCACATAGGGCAGAGAGGTCGAGGACGGGGCCCTCAGGCCACCGGTCGTCCCAGGCCTGCTCCCATCAGGGCATCGCGGTGCTCGTCGATCTCGGCGGGCGTGAGCATCCGGACCTCGAGCACATCGTCGTTCCAGACCTCCACCGGAGGGTTGTCGACCAGCGTCGCCAGCGCCTCTTCGTCCAGTTCCAGCCCATCGAAGTAGCCAGCGGCCAGTGCTCGTCCGGCGAGGCCGTGAGCGAGGACCTTCTCGGGCTCGTCGGCCAAGCCGAGCATGAAGGTGGAGAAGAGCCCGGCGGCGGCGCCGTTCGGGTCGCCCATCAATTCGGTGAGGACCTCGTCGGCCGTCGACGACACCTCCAGATCACGCCCGCGCACCTGGTCGGCCAGGATCGCCCGCGCGGCCGACGACGACTCGTTCAGGTCGACGCGGGCCACCGTCCGTCCCGGCCAGGCCTGGGCCTCCCCGAACCCCGAGACCACCACCAGCGCCGCGTCGTAGTCGCCGTCGGAGACGAGGTGGCGGCCGTAGCCGGCCTCCTGGCTGGGGGGTACGCCCACTAGGTGCCCGGCCTCCACCAGGTCGACCACCAGCGCCGGCGCCACGGAGAACTCGGCCGCTGCCCCCACCGGCACCACCAGCACCCGGTCGAACCCGGCCACCTCGCGCTCGATCGCCGCAGACAGTCGGGCCTCGGCGTCGAACACGACCTCGTCACGCCAGACCCGCGGTCCTCCGGCCACCACGGCGGCGACGGTCACCCACGCGAGCAGCAGGACCCCGGCCGCGCCCGCCAGCTGGATCCGACGCGGATCGCGGATGAGCGTCGGGAATCGGGCAGCCAGCATCGACGCGGCCTTCCAGCCCAACGTCGACCAGGCGAGGACGCTGGCCACGAACGTCCACCGGTACAGGTTGAGGCGGGCGGCCTCCACCGACGCCGGCACGTTCGAACCGGTGATCACCCCGAGCACCACCAGCACCAGGACGGTGCCGGCCAGGGCCGCCCGGCTGGGCCGGCGACGACGGTCGGCGACGACCACGGCCACCAGAGCAACCCCCACCGCCGCGGCACCGAACCAGGCGAAGGGTGACAGGGCCACGTGGATGTCGTCGCCGGTCAGGTCGGTGCGCCAGACCAACGGGGGGAACCCGATGGCCCTCGCCGCCTGGCGCGCGCCGGCCGCCCACCCCAGGTCGGGTCGGTCGGACGAGCCCGCGAAGGTCAGGAACCGACCGAGGTTCCCGGTCCCGGTGAACTGGTCGACCAGCACGGGTGCCCAAGCCACGAGCGACACCGCCACCGCGCCCAGCAACCATGGGACCGCCGCTCCGTCGCGCCGTCGGGCCATCGTGACGACCAGGACGAGCACGGCCACCGCCCCGAGCCCGCCGGCCAGACCGAAGACGGCCAGGTGCTGCTGCGCCACGAAGGCGAGCGACAGCGCCATGAGAGGGAGCAGTCGCGCGTCGCCGTCGATCACCGCCCACGCCAGCACCGCCAGACCCACCAGCGTGATGCCCCCCATGTTCGAGCTGATCGGGTCGACGAGCTGGACCGGGCCCTGCGCCCAGGCCAGCAACGACAACGCGATCGCGCCCAGCAGCCCCACCTTCGGTCCGGCCCGCCGGAACAGCACCCATGCCGCCACCAGGACCGCTCCCAGGTTCGCCGCGGCCGCGCCCAGGAGCAGGCCCGGGTTGGCACCCACCAGGGCCACCACCGGGGCGAACAGGTAGAACTGGATCGGTCCCGGATGGCGCACGATCTCGGAGCCGGCGTAGTGCTCGGCCGTGCTGGGCTGGCCCAGTTGCGGCCACTCGCCGGCCAGCACGTCGTGCACCCGAAGGGCGATCAGCGCGTCGTCGTTGCTGGGTCGCCAACCCACCTCGAGTGCCCCCACCACCGCCGCCGCGTACGGCACCGACAGCAGGATCGCCACGGCCAGCACCACCAGGCGCCCTCGCGGGCCGAGATCGCGGACGCGCCACTTCTGCGCCGCGCTGCGGAGAGCGGACCCCTCCCCCGACGTGTCCCCCACGGAACGGCCTGGGGTCAGGTCAGACCGCGAACGGCCCGGGCCCGAAGGGGTCGGCGAAGGGATCGGGAGCCGGGGGTGCCTGCTCCTCGACCTCGACGTAGCCGGCATAGCCGTGAGCTTCCAGCTCGTCGGCCAGTTCGGGCCCGCCGGTGGCCTTCACCTCGCCCTGGGCGAGGATGTGCACGACGTCGGGCTTCAGCTCCTGGAGCAGGCGGGTGTAGTGCGTGATGGCCAGAACGCCGAGGCCGGCCTCGTTGGTGGCCGCCTCGACCCGACGAGCGCAGTCGCGCAGGGCGTCGACGTCGAGCCCCGAGTCGAGCTCGTCGAGGATGGCGATCCTGGGCTCGAGCGCACCGAGTTGCATGGTCTCGTTGCGCTTCTTCTCGCCCCCGGAGAGATCGACGTTGATGTCTCGCACCAGGAACCGTGGGTCGAAGTTGATGCGAGCGGCTTCGCGCTCCAGCAGAGCGGTGACGGTGCTGGCATCGCGCCCCCCGGCCGTGAGGGCGGCGGTGACGACGTCGTGCACGGAGACGCCGGGCACCTCGGTGGGGTACTGGAGCGCCAGGAACAGCCCGGCCTGGGCTCGCTCCCAGGTCTCCATGGCCAGCACGTCGGCCCCGTCGAGGGTGATCGAACCGCCGAGGATCTCGTAGCCGGGCCGACCCATGATGACGTGGGAGAGCGTGCTCTTGCCGGAGCCGTTGGGCCCCATCACGGCGTGCACCTCGCCGCTGCGGATGGTGAGGTCGATCCCCTTGAGGATCTCCTTGCCGTCGACGCCTGCTCGGAGTCCTTCGATGATCAGCTCAGCCACGGTGCGCCTCCTCTGCTGCCACGGACACGGCCACCACCACGCGGCCCTCCTCGACCCGGGCGTCGTACACCGGGGTGGCCTTGGTGGCCGGCGGGACGTCGGGCTCACCGGTGACCAACGAGAACGAACTGCCGTGCCGCCAGCACTCGATGTGGAGCGTCTCGGTGTCGACCTCGCCCTCGGCCAAGGAGGCCTCGGCGTGGGTGCACCGGTCTCCGATCACGTACACGTCGTCGTCGACGCGCACCACGGCCAGGCGATGACCGGCGACGTCGACCCGCCTGGCCTCCCCCGAACCCAGTTCGTCGAACGCGCAGACGTCGATCGTCTCGACCCCGGTGCTCATCGCAGGTCTCCCTCGACGCGGTCGAGCTTCTCGGAGATGCGGACGCCGATGGCGTCGACCACCGGCTGTCCTCCGGGCATCTGGCGGACCACCTCGTCGAAGAAGCCGGCCACGATCAACCGATCCGCCACCGTGGGCGGGACGCCCCGGCTCTCCAGGTAGAAGCGCTGCTCGGGGTCGACCGGACCGACGGTGGACGCGTGGCTGCAGCGCACGTCGTTCGTCTCGATCTCGAGGTTGGGAACCGACTCGGCCCACGCGGTGTCGGAGAGCTTCACGTTGCGGTTGGTCTGGAAGGCGTTGGTGCCGCGAGCGGCCTTGTCGACCCGGATCAGGCCGGTGTACACCGATCGGCTCCTACCACCCACCGCCCCCTTGAACAGCAGGTTCGAGGTGGTATCGGGGGCGTCGTGGTGCTGGAAGGTGCGGAAGTCGAGCGTCTGGTCGCCCTCGCCGAAGTAGCCGGCGTACAGGTCGCCGTTGGCGCCACGGCCGGCCATGGCGCAGTCGGTCCGCATGCGCGCGTACTCGCCGCCCAGCCCTATGAGTCCGGCGCTGAGGTTCGCCTCCTGGCTGATCCGGGCCACGAGCGACCCGACCTGCCAGGCATCGGCGGCCAGGTCCTGGAAGCTCAGGTACCCGAGGCGGGCGCCACGCTCCACCGACAGCTCGGTGAGCGGAACGCTCAGAACAGCGCCCGCCGCCGACGACGACGAGACGTGGTCGATCACCGTGGCCTGAGCACCTTCGCCCAACTGGACGACCAGTCGGGGGAACACGGCCACTCCGGGGGTGACGAGCCGGTGGTGCACCAGGATCGGTCGATCCAAGGTGACCCCCCTCGGCACGCTCACCACCACCGGCGCCGCGGTGAAGGCGTCGTTCATGGTGGCGAACACGTCGGGGGCGTCGACCGCCACAGAACCCAGTCCGGCCGCTTCCTCGGCGAGGTCGGCGGCCTGGGCCAGCACCACGCCCCGAGCCACCCACTCCTGGGGCAGCGCTGGGATCGACGGCGACCCGTCGACCATCGTGACCACGACGGCGTCGATCTCTTGGGCCACCGCCGCGACCCCTGGATCGGCAGCGACGTCAGACGCCTCAGGGCCCGCTGGCTGGAACCGTTCCAGGTCGAGGTCGGCGATGCGGCTGTAGCGCCACACCTCCTCCTCGGGACTCGGGAGGCTGGATGCAGCGAAGACCTCGGCGGCAGCCGAACGACGAGCGTCGAGCCAGGCCGGACCGGTTGTCCCGGCAGCGACGGTGGGGGTGAACGAGTTCAGGAAGATCGGCCTCTCAAACGTGATCCGGGGCGACGAAGTGCCCCGGATCAGGGGCCGAGCCTACCGGGGGTCGAAGGACTCCCCAAGGCCGCCTTGGAGGAGGGGGCGCTGCCTCCGTAGCCTCGGCGACCGGTGAACACGGCCCCGTTCGAGACCTTTTCGCGAGAGGAGTGGCGTTCGCGCCGCGCCGCCACCCCGCTCACGCTCAGCACCGCCGACCTCGACGAGCTGCGCGGACTCAACGACCGCCTCGACCTCGACGAGGTCGAATCCGTCTACCTGCCCCTCACCCGACTGGTGAACCTTCACGTGGCCGCCGTCCAGGCCCGCCACCGCGCCACCGAGGTGTTCCTGGCCCGAGACCTGCCTCCGGTTCCCTACGTCATCGGCGTCGCGGGCAGCGTGGCCGTGGGCAAGAGCACCACGTCTCGTGTGCTCCAGGCCCTGCTGGCCCGCTGGCCGGACCACCCCCGGGTCTCGCTGGTCACTACCGACGGCTTCCTGTTTCCCAACGCGGAGCTGGAAGCCCGCAATCTCATGGACCGCAAGGGGTTCCCCGAGAGCTACGACGTCCGCCGGCTGCTGAAGTTCCTCAACGACGCCAAGTCCGGGGCCGAGATTGTCCGTGCCCCCACCTACGACCACCTCACCTACGACGTGCTCCCCTCCGAGCACGACGTGGTGGTGGAGCGGCCCGACATCCTCATCGTCGAGGGCCTGAACGTCCTCCAGGTGAACGGCACCACCACGACGTTCGTGTCCGACTACTTCGACATCTCGATCTACGTCGACGCCGAGGTGGCCGACGTGCGCAAGTGGTACGTCCAGCGGTTCAACAAGCTCCGCGAGACCATGTTCCGCCGGCCCGGCTCCTACTTCTCCCGCTACGCCAGCCTCACCGACGAGGAGGCCGAGGCCACCGCGCTCGAGATCTGGCGCGACATCAACGAGGCGAACCTGGTGGCCAACATCGCCCCCACTCGCGATCGCGCCGACGTGGTGCTCCACAAGGGCCCCGACCACAGGGTCCAGTCGGTGCGCCTCCGACGGCTCTGAAAGGCTGACGACATGGGTACAGGGTCATCCGTCGACGGAACGCTCGCCGAGTGCTGGCGCTACCCGGTCAAGTCGTTCCAGGGACTGCCGGAGCAACAGCTCTCGATCACCGACGGCGGGGTCGAGGGCGACCGCACCTTCGGGCTCATCGACGTCGAGGTCGACCGGCTCCTGTCCGCCAAGCGCACGGGAGCGCTGCTGACCGCGTCGGCCACCGACACCGAGATCACCCTGCCCGACGGTCGCACGTTCGCCGTGGAAGACCCGTCGATCGACGACGCGCTCACCGAGTGGGTGGGCCGGCCCATCCGCTTCGCCCGGGCCAGCGAGACGCCGCCCATGAGCTACCAGATGACGTTCGACCCGCCCGACGACGACGCCGAACTGTTCGACATCCCCACGCCCGAGGGCACCTTCCTCGACATCGCCGCCGTGCACGTGGTCACCACCGCAACCCTTCGCGGCTGCGCCGACGCCCGACCCGACGTCGACTGGAGCGTGCGTCGCTTCCGCCCCAACCTC
The DNA here is from genome assembly GCA_012513855.1 of Acidimicrobiales bacterium. Classification (GTDB taxonomy): domain Bacteria; phylum Actinomycetota; class Acidimicrobiia; order Acidimicrobiales; family Iamiaceae; genus Aquihabitans. The sequence continues at coordinate 3,728 of JAAZBK010000113.1, read as the reverse complement.
CTGCTCGACGTCGACGGTCCCGCCTTCTTCGAGGACGGTTGGATCGGCCAGCGGATCCAGGTCGGCGCCGTCACCCTCCAGATCGACGGGCCGATGGTCCGCTGCGCCATGCCGCTGCGCGCTCAACCGGGCGGCCTCGATCGCCAGACCCAGCTGTTCCACGCGCTGAACGAGCTGAACCCGACCTTCCCCGGCCACCTCGGCCTGTGCGCCTCGGTGGTGGAGCCGGGGGTGGTCGCGGTGGGCGACCCCGTGCGGGTTCCGGCAGCCTGAGGTCGGTTGGCCGGTTTGCTCACCGGCTCCGGTCAGTCTCCCGGCACGACCTTCAGGATGCGTCCGGGGTTGGCGTCGGTGGCGATGTAGAGGTTGCCGTCGGGTCCCATCACCGCCGAGCGCAGGCGGCCGTACCCGGTGACGCGGACCAGCTCCTCGGAGAGCGACGCCCGGGTGCTGGTGAAGGTGAGGATCCTCAGGTGCTGGTCCTTGAGCACCGCCATGGCCAGATCGTCCTGCCACCCCGTCCACTCATGGGCCCCGACCGGGATGAACGTGGCCCCCGAGGGGGCGATGGTGCTCGGGCCCGAGGACCACATGGCAGCGATCGACCCCGGGTGGCGGGTGGTGTCGGTCATCGGCCTGGACTCGTCGTAGAACGACGGACCGCTCAGGGGCCGAGGGTCCCAGCCGTAGTTGCCCCCCGCCACCAGCTCGTTGAGCTCGTCGTCGCGGTGGGTCCCGTGCTCCACGGACCAGGCCTGACCGGCGTCGTCGAACGCCACCGCCTGCACGTTGCGGTGGCCGTAGGTGTAGATCCGGGGATCGAACGGTGGTGGGGCGTTGCCGGCCACGCCCGCGCCGTCGGTGTCCACCCGGAGCACCTTCCCACCGAGCGAGGTCGGGCTCTGGGGAACGGTCGGGTTGGCCGAGTCGCCGGTGCCGACCCAGATGTTGCCGTCGGGTCCGAAGCGGGGCCGGCATCCGGAGTGGCGTCCGTTCGACGCAGCCGGCAGCCCGGTGACGATGTCGGCCCGAGAACCGAGGGCGGTGGCCGCCGCGTTCACCTGCCAGCGCACCAGCCTCACGTCGAGCGAACCCGACTGGTCCGACAGGAAGCACGTGTAGATGCGGCGGTTCGAAGCGAAGTCGGGGTCGACCGCCACGCCCAGCATCCCGCCCTCGCCCACGGCGACGACGTCGGACGGCGAAGCGAGGGTGCGCACCGTCCCGTCGGCCACGCGTAGCTTCACGTTGCCCACCCGTTCGGTGAACAGGAGCGACCCGTCGGGGAGGAAGGCAAGATCCCATGGGCGGTTCAGCCCGGTCACGTGATCGGTGACCGTCAGCGAGGCCGGGCCGGGACACGCCGTGAGCGAGAGACCGGCGAGAACCCCCGCGGCCAGACACGCGAGCGTCCGGGTGATGCTTCGCCTGGTCGGGGTCCGTGCTCCCATGACGCCTCCTGGAGGACTTCGTCCCACCCCGGCTCAGACGCTACGCCGGTGGGCCGGCGCTGTCATGGGGACCGGCGGGCGGCTGGGTCGGTGCGGCTGGGCCAGTGGGGTCAGCGCGTCCGGTTCAGCGGGCCCGGTTGTTCAGCGGGCCCGGTTGGGCCGTTCGCCGAACGTGCGGGGCGCGGCGTAGCCCGTGCCCACGTGGGGCTTGCCCGTCTTCTTCACGTGACGCCACTGGATCGACACCCGCGGGGCCAGGGGCCGGCCCGATTGGTAGGCCACCGAGTGCATCCAGTCGGCCTGGCACCGTCCGCCGAGCACCAGCAGGTCCCCCGGCCCGGGAGCGATGTCGATCACCCGCGCCGGCGGTCGCCCGTCGAACCCGTCGTCGAAGCGGGGTGATCCCACCGGCTTCAGCAGCCACGGCCTCTGCGCGCCGAAGCTCAGGACCGCTATGAGGGTGTCGTCGAGCCATCTCATGTCGGTGTCCCTGTGGAAGCCCTGCCCATCGGAACCGTCGCGATACTGCATCATCGTGAACCCGTCGAAGGTCACGCCGTAGCGGTGCTGCAGGACCCGGGTGGCCTCCGCCAGCACGGGATGGGGCAGCGGCGTCCCCCTCGACCACCCAGCCGCCAGGCGTCGCTGCTCGACCCGGTGGTCGTAGCGGTACACGCTCGACGTGCGCCAGGCCACCTCCTTCAGCAGGTGCTCACCCACCTCCTCGGCACCCGCCACCCAGCCGCGGGCCACGTCGACCCACGAGGTGTCGTCCAGAGCGATCCGCTCGAACTCGACGCCTCGGTCGACGTGGGGGTCCCGATCTGCTTCGGTCACGCCCCCAGCATGCCGGGCCGGACCACCAGGGAGACCGGCCAGTTGGTCAGCTGGAGCTCGTCAGCCGACCGAGCCCTCCATCTGGAGCTCGATGAGGCGAGACCACTCCACCGCGTACTCCATGGGCAGGGTGCGGGTGACGGGCTCGATGAAGCCGTTGACCACCATGCTCATGGCCTGCTCCTCGGAGAGGCCGCGGCTCATCAGGTAGAAGAGCTGTTCGTCGGCCACCTTGGACACCGTGGCCTCGTGGCCGATCACGGCGTCGCGAGCACCGACCTCCATGTAGGGGTAGGTGTCGGAGATCGACTCGTCGTCGAGGATCAGGGCGTCGCACTGGACGTGGCTCTTGCAGCCGTAGGCGTCGTCCTCGACCCGGATGAGACCGCGGTACGACGTGCGGCCGCCGTCCTTGGAGATCGACTTGGACACGATCTTCGACGTGGTCTCCGGAGCAGCGTGCACCATCTTGGAGCCGGTGTCCTGGTGCTGGCCGGGGCCGGCGTAGGCCACCGAGAGCACCTCACCCGACGCCTTCGGCCCGACCAGCCAGACCGCCGGGTACTTCATGGTGAGTCGGCTGCCGATGTTGCCGTCGATCCACTCCATGTGGCCCTCGGCCTCGACCCGGGCCCGCTTGGTGACCAGGTTGAACACGTTCGACGACCAGTTCTGGATCGTCGTGTAGGTGACCCGGGCCTGCTCCTTGACGACGATCTCGACGACCGCCGAGTGCAGCGAGTCCGACGTGTAGGTCGGCGCCGAGCAGCCCTCGATGTAGTGCACCTTCGAGCCCTTGTCGGCGATGATCAGCGTGCGCTCGAACTGGCCCATGTTCTCGGCGTTGATGCGGAAGTACGCCTGGAGCGGCATCGACACCTCGACACCGGGCGGGACGTAGATGAACGACCCGCCGGACCACACCGAGGAGTTCAGCGACGCGAACTTGTTGTCGTTCATCGGGATCACCGTGCCGAAGTACGGCTTGACCAGCTCCGGGTGCTCGCGGAGGGCGGTGTCCATGTCGCAGAAGATGACGCCCTGGGCCTCGAGGTCCTCCCGGTTCCGGTGGAACACGACCTCGGACTCGTACTGGGCGGTGACGCCGGCGAGGTACTTGCGCTCGGCCTCGGGGATGCCCAGCTTCTCGTAGGTGGTCTTGATGGCGTCGGGCAGGTCGTCCCAGGAGTCGACCTGATCCTCGGTCGGCTTGATGTAGTAGTAGATCTGGTCGAAGAAGATCTCGGACATGTCCCCGCCCCACGTGGGCATGGGGCGCTTCTGGAAGCGTCGGAGGCTGTCGAGCCGGAACTTGAGCATCCAGTCCGGCTCGCCCTTCATCCACGACATCTCGCGGATGATGTCCTCGCTCAGGCCACGACGAGGCTTGAAGACGTAGTCCTCCTCGTCGGCCCATCCGAGCTTGTAGCGACCGAGGTC
>JAAZBK010000112.1 GCA_012513855.1 Acidimicrobiales bacterium | reverse complement strand
CACCTTGCGGTCGCGCAGCACCCCGTGGCCCACATCGCCGACGATGCCGTCGACGAACAGGTAGGGCGCCGGCACCCGGCCGTCGCGCTTGAGCCCCTTGTCGCCCAGCGACACGCGGTCGCCGTCCTCGCAGATGAGGATGCGATCGTCGGAGATGCTCATCGACCGGGCCAGTTCGGCGTGGGCCACCAGGTGGCGGTACTCGCCGTGGACCGGGATGAACCACTCCGGACGCACCACCGACAGCAGCGTCTTGAGCTCCTCCTGCTTGGCGTGGCCGGTGGCGTGCACGTCCTCGATCCCAGAGTGCACCACCTTCACACCCAAGCGCACGAGTCCGTCGATCACCTTCGACACGTTCATCTCGTTGCCGGGGATCGGGTGCGACGACAAGATCACGGTGTCGTGCTCGTTCAGCTTGAGCCACTTGCTCTCGGCCGAGGCCATGAGGGCGAGCGCCGACATCGGCTCACCCTGGGAGCCGGTGGAGATCACGCAGACCTTGCCCGGCTCCATGTCGCGGACGTCCTCGATGTCGAGCAGCTTGTTGTCGGGGATGTTCAGGAGCCCCATCTCCTTCGCCAGGCGGACGTTCTTCTTCATCGACAGTCCGAGGGTGGCCACCACCCGACCCTGGGCGATGGCTGCGTCGGCGATCTGTTGGACGCGGTGGACGTGGCTGGCGAAGCAGGCGGTGACGATGCGGCGGCCGGCGTTGGCCGCGAACAGGTCCTGGAGGACCTTGCCCACAGATGTCTCGGATCGCGAGTGACCGTGCTGGTCGGCGTTGGTGGAATCCGACAGGAGCAGCCGCACACCTTCGTTCTGGGCGATGGCCCCCATGACCGCCAGGTCGGTGAGGCGACCGTCGACCGGGGTGAGGTCGAGCTTCCAGTCGCCCGTGTGGAGGATGGTGCCCTGCGGCGTGTGGAAGGCGGTGGCGAACCCGTGCGGAACCGAGTGGGTGACCGGAATGAACTCGCAGTCGAAGGGTCCGAAGCGGCGGCGCTCGTTGTCCTTCACCGTTATGAGCCGGGTGCGGTCCATGAGCCCGGCCTCGTCGATCCGGTTCGACGCGAACCCGAGGCTCAGCGCCGATCCGATGATGGGGAACGACAGCTCGCGCAGCAGGTAGGCCAGCGCTCCGTGGTGGTCCTCGTGACCGTGGGTGACGATGCAGCCTTCGATGTCGTCGGCCCGTTCCAGCAGCCAGCGGAAGTCGGGCAGCACCAGGTCGACGCCCAGCATGTCGGCGTCGGGGAACATCAGCCCGCAGTCGAGCAGCATGATCCGCCCCTCGACCTCGATGGCGGCGCAGTTGCGTCCGATCTCACCGAGCCCGCCGAGGAAGGTGATGGAGACGGGCTTGGTCACGTGATCGGGTATCCCAGGTCGGCGAGCACCCGGCGGGCGCGTTCGGTGGTGTCAGGAGGGGGCGGCCCTAGCGGAAGCCGGCACTCTCCCACCGGCAGCCCGAGGAGGCCCATGGCCACCTTCACCGCCTGGGAGAACACGCAGTCGTCGTTGTTCATGTAGGTGAACGACGGGAACAGCTCGGCGTTGATGCGGCGCGCGGTGGCGTAGTCGTTCTTGGCGACGGCGTCCCACAGCTCCCGCTGCTTCAGGCCGGTCCAGTGGCTCGACACGCCCACCACGCCGACGGCGCCGTAGGCCGCGAAGGCGAGGCTGAGAGGCTCGTCGCCGCTGTACACCTCGAAGCCCTCGGGCGCCTCCGCCAACAGCCGCGCCGTCTGGTACGGAACGCCGCTGGCGTCCTTCAACGCCACCACGTTCGGGACCTCTCGGGCGAGGCGCAGGGTGGTCTCCATCTCCAGCTTCCGGCCGGTGCGCCCCGGCACGTCGTAGAGCATCACCGGCAGGCCCGCTGCCGCAGCCGCCACCGCGCGGAAGTGGCCCTCGAGCCCGGACTGCGGCGGCCGGTTGTAGTAGGGCACCACGGCCAGGATGGCGTCCATGCCCGCGTCGACCGCGGCCTCGGTCATCTCCACGCTGTGAGCGGTGTCGTTGGTGGTGGCGCCGGCGATCAGCGGCACGTCGACCGCGGCGCGCACCGTGCGGAAAAGGTCGATGCGCTCCTCGTCGGTCAGCACCGCGCTCTCGCCCGTGGTCCCGGCCAGGACCAGCGCTTCGTTGCCATTGTCGACCAGCCACCGCGCCAGGTCCGTGGCGGCCCCGCGGTCGAAGGAACCGTCGGCCGCGAACGGGGTGACCATCGCGGTGACGACCGAGCCGAAACGTCCCATCAGATCCCTCCGTGGCGGATGGCGGACCCACACGACCCGAAGGAGACGACGAAGCGCTGCAACATGGGGGCGACCCTACTCCCGAACGCCTCTCGCCCTACTGGTCGAAAAGCGAGCGACGTCCCCCGGGCGGACCCGGGGGACGTCGACCTTCCAAGACCGGCGCGGGCCGGATCGCGGGGGCTGGCTCAGGCGACCTGAGTGCCCAGTTCCTGGTCGTTCAAGGCGAACGCCTCGTACTCGTCGCTGGTGTCGGTGAGGTGCTCGAAGTCGATGACGCCGAGCTCCTGGAAGCGCTGGCGGAGCCAACCGTCGTTGCGGTCGAGCAGTCCGAGCTTCTTGCAGTTGGGGACGATCTTGGTGAAGAGCATCTGCTGGAAGAGCATCCGGTTCGGGTTGTTCATGAGCAGCGGCAGGACCTCCTTGGGCTTGAGGCCCATGCGCTCCCACACCTCCTGCTGCATGAAGCGGTCGCGCATGCGCACCGCGGCTTCGAAGGCGAACTCCTGGCGCTCCATCATCTCGGCGTCGGTGAGGTCGGCGTAGTACTCCTTGAGGGAGAGCACGCCGAAGGCCACGTGGCGGGCCTCGTCGCTCATGACGTAGCGCAGGAGCTTCTTGAGGAGCGGCTCGGTCGACATCTGGTGCATGAAGCCGAACGCCGCCAGCGCCAGGCCCTCCACCATGATCTGCATGCCGAGGTAGGTCATGTCCCAGCGGGCGTCCTCGATGATGTCGTCGAGGAGGAGCCCGAGGTGGGCGTTGAGCGGGTAGTGGCCGTTGAGCTTGGTGTCGAGGTAGCGGGCGAACACCTCGACGTGGCGGGCCTCGTCCATCACCTGGGTCGACGCGTAGTACTTGGCGTCGATCCACGGCACGGTCTCGACGATCTTGGCGGTGCAGATCAGCGCGCCCTGCTCACCGTGCATGAACTGGCTGAGGCTCCAGTTCTGGAACTCCATGCCGAGGTTCACCCACTCCTTCTCCTCCCACTTGGCGAAGGGGGTGTGGGAGAGGTCCATGTCGTCGAACCCGCTGGCCAGGGCCTGGTTGTTGCGGGCCACCTCCTCCTGGTCGACCTCGATCGACCAGTCGAGGTCGGTCTCGCCGTTCCACATCGACACCTTGGCCTTCTCGTACAGCTTGTTGAGAGCCGGACGGGCGCCCTTCTCGTAGTCCCACGTGAAGATGGCGTCGGCGTTGTCCTTCACCGCCTTGATGGTCTCCGCCTGGTCGGCAGCAGACACCGAGAGGATGGCCTCGAGGTCGTTGATGTCGGCGCGGCCGATGATGTCTTCAGTGGTTGACATGGGTGCTCCCGGTGGACGTTGGGGTGAGGGTGGACTGCGGCAGATCTGGTTCGAAGGCGGGGATGACGAACGACGACACCAGCCGGCGTGCGTCGTCGACCACCGCCAGGTCGAGGTCGGGCGTCGGGTTGAACAGGTAGGTGATGAACGCGCGGGCCGACCACTCGGCCAACCATGCGGCGCGCTCGGGGGCGACCAGCCGCTCGAGGTGGGGGGCGACCGCCACCGAGACGTGGTCGTAGAGCCGGTCGACCTGCTTGAACCCCAGGAACGGCACGAGCAGCTCGGGCTCGAGCTCGAGCACCGACTGGGCGGCCTCGTGGTCGCGGAGCAGACGGGCCGCCACCACCAGGCCTCGCGTTACGGCCTCGGCGAGGTCGTCGGCGGAGTCGATGGCGTCGACGATGGCCTCGACGTAGCCGGTGAGCTCCCTCTGGGCCAGGTCGGCGAACAGCTGCTGCTTGCCGCCCGGGAACGCCCGGTAGACGGTGGCACGAGCGCAGCCGGCCTGCTTGGCGATGTCGCTCAGCGACGTCTTGCCCACGCCCCAGCGGGCCACCAGGACCAGCCCGGCGTCGAGGATCCGAGCCTCGAGCTCTCCGCCGCCATCGCTGGGGCGCACCGTCTCGGGTGCTCGGTGTCTCACCTCGGTGAGCGCGGCAAGGGTCACGAATGAGACAGTAAGAAAGGATCTGTCTCATCGTCAACGACCAAGCCTGTGACATCGGTCATCGTGATGCCCGTCATCTCCGCGACAGAAAGCGCGCCGTTATCCCATCTCTCCTCGCGCGGTACCTCAGGCCGGTCGGGCCAGGATCCCCGCGAGCAACTCGTCGCGCACCAGCCTCCGCACCGCCTCCGGATCGGTCAGATCCCAGCTCCCGCCCGATATCACGAACGAGAGTCCCATCCGGCTGATCCAGTCGGCGGCCTGGTCGGGGTCGACGCCCGGCCGCAGGTCCTCCGCCGCGAGGCGTTCGGCGAAGTAGCCCCGAATCGAGGCCTGGACGAGCGGGGCCGACTGGGAGAGCTGCGGCAACAGCCGCTCCGGTTCGGTCTCGAGGACCTTCTGGAGGACCTCGTGGTCGTCGACCGCCTGGTGTGCGTGCACGAGGGCACGCTCCAACATCGTGGCGAAGTCGGGCGCGTCGGCCACCGCGTGGGCCAGGTCGTTGAAGAACTGGGCGACGGCCCAGGTGATGGCCTCGGAGATCACCTGGTCCTTGCCGTCGGGAAAGTGGCGGTAGACGGTGGCCCGGGCCACGCCCGCCTCACGAGCGGCGTCGTCGACCGTGGTCTTGGCGATCCCGTAGCGCCCGAGGCAGACCACGGCGGCCTCCAGGATCCGGGTCCTCGCGTCTTCGGTCATGGCGCCGACGAGCCTACGTCCAGCCCGGTCCCGCCTGTGCGAGCATGGCGGCCATGGCCACAGTGCTCCTCGCCACCGACGGATCCGACCGGGCACTCGCCGCACTGCAGCGCGGCGTGGAGATCCTCGGCCGGGAACACACCTTCCTGCTCCTCACCTCGGTACCGCCGTCGTTCATCCCATCGGCCACCGTCGGCCCGATGGACAGCCACCCGCTGGTGCTCGATCCAGCGGTCGAGGAAGAGGTGGCCCGGGCGCAGCACGACGAGGCCGTCGCCGACCTCTCGTCGGTGGCGAGCACCATCGGGATCGAGGGCGAGGCGCTGGTGGAGGTCGGGGAACCCGGGCCCACCATCTGTTCGGTGGCCGAACGCCGAGGCGTCGACGTCATCATCATCGGGTCACACGGCCACGGCTGGCTCCAGCGGGTTCTCATCGGCTCGGTGAGCAAGCACGTGCTGCACCACGCGCCGTGCCCGGTGCTCGTGATCCGGGACCAGGACCGACCGTGAGGATCTGCGGCGGCAGGTCGGCTCAGGCCGGTGCCAGGTCGTCGTCGGGCAGCTCCTCGATCTCGACCTCCCGGGCTCGGCGCCGGAGGATCAGCGGATAGCCCACCACCGCCACCGTGGTGAAGATGAACCACTGCACCGCATAGGACAGGTGGGGGCCCTCGTCGAGGGCGGGCGCCGGCACCGGCTTGGGTGGGTCGGTCGAGGACGCCTCCGGACGCTGGACCTGTAGCTGGACGAAGAACGGCATCACGGCCACGTCCAGCTGCTGTCCGAGCCGCGCCACGTCGGCGCGGGCGAGGTTGGTGAGCACGCCCTCCGCGGGATCCTCCGCGCCGAAGCGCCCGCGGGTCTCGGTCAAGCGGACCAGGCCCGACACCTCGACCGGCCCGGACTCCGCCCGGCTCGCCGTCGGGACCGCCTCGAGCGCTCCCGAGTTGGAGATCCAACCTCGGTTGACCACCACCGCCGTGCCGTCGTCGAGCAGCAACGGCGTGAGGACCCACGAACCGGGCGCACCGTTGAGGCTCCGCGACCGCACCAGCACCTCCTCGTCGGCCAGGTACTCCCCGCTGGCCCTCACCCGCCGGTACTGGAGGTCGCCGGCCGCGTCGAAGTCTCCCGGATCCGCCAGCCCCTCCACGTCCACCTCGGCCTGTGCCGTCCGGGCCTCGACCACGTCGTTCCGATCGCGCTTCTCGTCCAACCGCCGGAGCTGCCAGAGCCCGGCCGACACCATGGCGACCACCAACGCCAGCACGAACAGGTGCGAGACGATCCACCGTGGGCTGAGGGCGAACCGGTAGCGCGACATCGCCGATGAGGCTACGGCGGCCCGCACCACCCGCCGAAGTCGCCGGCTCGGACCGGCTCGGGACCACCGGGGGTCCCCGGCGAGCGGGCGGCGACCATTAGCATCGTTGGCCGTCGTGCTCGGCCGGCCCCGGCCGTCACCCCTTTCCAGGAGCCACCTCTCCCCATGCCTTCCCTCCGCCTGCGACCCGCGTTGTGATCCTCGCCGGACTGTCCGACTTCATCGTCGGCGACCTCACCGACTGGGTCGTCGACGTCATCGAGACCATCGGCTACCTCGGGGTGGCCCTACTGGTGGCGGTGGAGAACCTCTTCCCGCCGATCCCCTCCGAGGTGGTGCTGCCCGCCGCCGGGTTCACCGCCGGCCAGGGAAAGGCCAACCTCGTAGGGATGGTGGTGGCCGCCACCGTGGGCTCGCTGATCGGCGCCTGGGCGCTCTACCTGATCGCGGCGGCCATCGGCCCGATCCGCATCCACGCCTTCGTGGTCCGCTACGGCAAGTGGCTCGGCGTCAAGGCCCACGACCTCGACCGCGCCGAGGACTGGTTCGACGACCACGCCAACACCGCCGTCCTCATCTGCCGCTGCGTGCCGTTGATCCGCTCACTGGTCTCGGTGCCCGCAGGGTTCCGGCGGATGGCGCCCGTGCCGTTCACCATCTACACGCTGATCGGCAGCGTCGTCTGGAACTCCATCCTCATCGGTGCCGGCTACGCGCTCGGCGACAAGTGGGAAGAGGTCGGCGAGTACGTCGGCACGATCCAGTACGTGGTGATCGCGGCCATCCTGGGCTTCGTGGCCTGGTGGATCTGGACCCGCTTCCTCTCCACCTCCCACAAGGCCGCCCGGGCCGAAGCCGAGGCCGCGGCGCTGGCCGAGTTCGCCGAGGAGGACGCCGAGAGGGTGTCCGAGGGTGCGGGCGTGGATCCGGTCGACGCCGACGCCCTCACCGTGGTCGAGCAAGCCGCCGCCGACGCCGCGACCGAGGCCGACCTCGACGCCAACCGCTGACGCGCAAGCCGCCCCGCCGGGCACTGTGGCAGCCGGCGGGGCGGGCGAACAGGCGAGCCGCTACCGGGCTCGAGACCGTCAGGTGGTGGGCAGCTCGTAGTCCTTGAACCGGTCGCGCAGATCCTTCTTGGAGAACTTGCCGACGCTCGTCTTCGGCACCTCGTCGATGAACACGACGTCGTCGGGCAGCCACCACTTGGCCACCCGACCGTCGAGGAACTCGAGCAGCGCCTCCTTGGTCAGCTCCTCCCCCGGCTTCACCACCACGCACGCGAGCGGACGCTCCTGCCACTTGGGGTGGGTCACGCCGATCACCGCGGCCTCGGCCACGGCGGGGTGGGCCATGATCTCGTTCTCCAACTCGACCGAGGAGATCCACTCGCCACCGGACTTGACCACGTCCTTGGTCCGGTCGACCAGGCGGATGTATCCCTCGGGGTTGACGGTGGCGACGTCGCCGGTGCGCAACCAGCCGTCGTCGGTGAACGACTCGGCCGAGCGGTCGTCGTTGTAGTACGTCCGGGCGATCCAGGGACCGGCGGCCTGGAGCTCTCCCCTGGCCTCGCCGTCCCACGGCACCTCTTCGCCCGTCTCCTGGGAGACCACCCTCAGCTCGACCCCGAGCAGCGGGAGGCCCTGCATGGCCCGGATGTCGGCGAGCTCGTCCTCTGGAAGGTCGGCGTAGACCGACTTGATCGAACCGACGGTGGCCACCGGGCTCGTCTCGGTCATCCCCCACGCCTGGAAGATGGGCAGGCCGATCTGCCGGCGGAAGCCCTCCGACAGCACCTTCGGCACGGCCGATCCGCCGCAGGGGATCAGGCGCAGGGACGACGTGTCGCGGCCCTCGAGCGCGGGCAGCACGCCCATCCAGATGGTGGGGACGCCGGCAGCCAGCGTGACCTTCTCCTCGACGATGAGGTCGGCGAGCGCCGGCGGGCTCAGGTCGGGACCGGGCATCACCAGGTCGGAGCCGGCCGCCACGGCTGCGTGGGCGAGCCCCCACGCGTTGGCGTGGAACATGGGGACCACCGGCAGGATCCGGTCGGTCTCGCGGATGCCGACGCCGTCGGCGAACATCGCCGACATCGTGTGCAGGACCGTGGAGCGGTGGCTGTAGACCACGCCCTTGGGGTTGCCGGTGGTGCCGCTCGTGTAGCACATCGACGCGGCCTGGTTCTCGTCGGTGATCGCGGGCCAGTCCACCGGTGACGCCGCGGCGAGGAGCTCCTCGTAGTCGTGCACCTGCTTCCCGGGGCCGGGGTCGGACGTGTCGAACGGACCGCCGTCGTCGATCACCACGATGTGTCGGACGGTCTCGAACGTGCCCAGGAGCGGCCACAGCAGGCCGGCCACGGTCTTGTCGACGAAGATCACCTCGTCCTCGGCGTGGTTGACGATGTAGGTGACCTGTTCGGGGAACAGGCGCAGGTTCAAGGTGTGCAGCACCCGACCGGCGCAGGGCGCAGCGAAGTACAGCTCGAGGTGCTTCTGGGTGTTCCACGAGAAGGTGGCGACACGACCGTCGGCCGAGATGCCGAGGTCGTCGAGCACCCCTCCGAGTCGTCGGGTCCGCTCGGCCCACGCTCCGTAGGTCGTGCGCTCCTTCCCCGTGGGTAGCGAGGTCAGGATCTCCTTGTTCGGGAACAGCTTCTCCGCCCGGTTGAACAGGTGGGTGATGGTGAGCGGGAAGTCCTGCATGAGGCCCTGCATGGCGGCGTCTCCGTTGTTCTCGTGCCGATGGCGGATGCTGATCGTGAACCTAACCCTCCACGCTGGGCGCCGCGCCCGCGTCGTGCCCGTACGGGCCGGGAGGGCCGCGCCTGCAACACTGGAGCGCTTGTCCGACCATGACCAGACCGACCGGGACGGGGCCGATCCGGTCGCCGCGACCACCGGGACCCACCCGGAGGCCACCGACGGAACCCGCGGGTCGCGTCCCGGGGGCCCGCCGAGCGCGCTGGCCCGCAACGTGGTCGTCGGACTCCTCATCGCCTTCGTCGCCGCTTCGAACCTGGGAAACCTGTTCCTGTCGGTCCTCGTCACCGAACGACCGCTGCTCTTCATCGGGCTGAACGCCCAGAACCGGAACCTCGCGCTGGCATCGGGAGAGCTCGACGCCGTCTCGTTCTACGTGGTCGGCTTCCTCCGCCTGGTCGGCCCCGATCCGCTGTTCTTCCTGCTCGGTCGCTGGTACGGCGACGGCGCGATCCGTTGGATGGAGCGTCGTGCGCCCTCCTACGGCGAACTGCTCCGCGTGCTCGAGACGTGGTTCGACAAGGCGCGGTTGCTGGTCGTGGCCATAGCCCCCAACAACCCGGTGTGCCTGTTCGCGGGGGCCGCCGGCATGACCTGGGGCGCGTTCATGGTGGCCAACGTGGTGGGCACGGTGGTCCGCCTGGTGGCCATCCGGATGTTCTCGAGCGCGTTCGAGAACCAGCTCGGATCGCTGCGCGACTTCATCGGCGAGTACCGCTGGGAGGTGCTGGCGGTGTCGTTCCTGGCCGTGGGCTTCACGATCTGGAACGACCACCGCGGCGGACGCGAGGACATCGGCGACCTGCTGAGCATGGACGACGACATCGCCGAGGCGGAAGCCGACCGGGCCGTCGATCGAGCCGCCGGCGGTCCGGGCACCGACCAGGGCACCGCCGGCTGAGCGAACCGGCGCTCAGAGACCCAGCAGCGGGTCCAGTCCCACCGTGACGCCCGAGGCTTCGGCCACCTTCTTGCAGGCGAGGACCACGCCGGGCATGAAGCTGGTGCGGTCGTAGGAGTCGTGACGGATCTGGAGCGTCTGGCCGGTGGTGCCGAGCAGGACCTCCTGGTGCGCCACCATCCCACGCATGCGGACGGCGTGGACCCTGATGCCGGCAGGCCCGTCACCGCCGCGGGCGCCCTCCACGGTGTGGGTGACCGTGGGGTCCGGTGCCCACTCACCGCTGGCCGCCGCCATGCGCTCGGCGGTCCGCATCGCGGTGCCCGACGGCGAGTCGAGCTTCGCGTCGTGGTGGTACTCGATCACCTCGGCAGTCTCGAAGAACGGTGCCGCCATCTCGGCGAAGCGCATCATCAAGATCGCCCCGATGGCGAAATTGGGCACGATCAGGCAGTTGCTGGTGGTGAACGACCCACGGAAGGTGGACAGGTCGGCGTCGGTGAAGCCGGTGGTGCCGACCACCGCGTGCGCACCGTTCTCCGCGCACCAGCCCAGGTTCGAGCGGGCGGCGTCGAGGTGCGTGAAGTCGACCATCACGTCGGGAGCCGACCCCAGGTGGTCGGGCCGACCCGCCACCTCGAGGTCGACGTCGACCCCGGCCACGCGCCGGAGGGGTTCACCCGCCGCGCCTGGATCTATGGCTGCCACCAGTTCCAGCGCGGGATCGCCGGCCACCGCCCGACAGACGGTGGCACCCATCTTCCCCGCCGCGCCGAAGACGCCGACGGTGATGTGGGCGGCCATCAGATGTCGTCGAGCGTGGACCCGCCCGGTGGCGTCGCCGGCGGCGCGGGGGGCGGCGGGGCGGGAGCAGCGGGCGGGGCGGGAGCGGGCGGTGCAGGTGGAGGCGCGGGTGCGGGCGGAGGGGGCGGGGCCGGGGCGGCGGCTTCGTCGCCGGTGTCACCATCACCGTCGAGGGGCCCGTGCTCGGCCTCGTGGGCCTGGAGCTCGCCGATCAGGCGAGCGATCTCGGCCGGGCCCTGGCCGTTGTCACGTCCGGTCTCCGACGCGTAGTACCAGGCCCCCAGGTCGCGCAGCAGCGCGTCGGATCCCCGCTTGGCCTGAATGTCTTCGAGCTTGTCCTGGCCCTGCTTGGCGGCCTGTTGGACCTGGGCCATGGCCTTGTCGAGGAATCCCATGGTGTCTCCCTTGATCGGTTGTGGTCTGGATCGGAGTATGGCCGAGCCGGCGGCCGTCGTCGCACTGCGCCGGGGCACGGGAGTATTGCCGAGCGCCGGTGCAAGATCGGCTCGGGTGGGTCAGAATGGGCTCGACGAGGGGGGAGGGCGCCCAGGAGGTACCCGATGAACTCTCCCGCAGCGGCAGTGGACCGGCCAACCCGAGCCGACATCCTTCGCCAGATGGTGGCGACCTTCGTCC
Organism: Acidimicrobiales bacterium; assembly: GCA_012513855.1. Taxonomy (GTDB): domain Bacteria; phylum Actinomycetota; class Acidimicrobiia; order Acidimicrobiales; family Iamiaceae; genus Aquihabitans. The sequence goes on along the minus strand of JAAZBK010000112.1, from coordinate 7,644 downwards.
ACCGTGAGCTCCCACTGGCGGTACGGGCCTGGGACGGCACCCGGGCCGGACCCGACGATGCCGAGATCACCCTGGTGGTCCACTCGCCCGAGGCGATCCGACACCTGCTCTGGGCGCCGGGAGAGCTGGGCCTGGTCCGGGCCCACGTACAGGGCCACCTCGAGATCGAGGGCGATGTGTTCACCCTGCTCTCGTTGCGCGACCGCATCGACGATCCCGACGTCGACGTGTCGTTGAAGGCCGGACCACGGGACTGGCTCGGGCTGCTCCGACAGGCCCGCCGGCTCGGTGTGGTCGGCTGGCGTCCACCGATCCCCCAGGAGGAGTCCAGGGTCCGGGGCCGGCTCGGCACCATCCGGCGCGCCTCGCAGGCCATCGGGCACCACTACGACGTCTCCAACGAGTTCTACGAACTGCTGCTCGGCCCGGCCCTCACCTACTCGTGCGCGTACTGGACGCGCAGCGACGCGACCCTGGAGGACGCTCAGGAGGCCAAGCACGAACTGGTGTGCCGGAAGCTGGCGCTGGAGCCGGGCCAGCGACTGCTCGACATCGGGTGCGGGTGGGGTTCCATGGCGATCCACGCCGCTCGGCGACACGGGGCGCACGTGGTGGCCATCACCCTCTCCGAGGAGCAGGCCCTGTTCGCGGCACGGCGGGTGAACGACGCCGGTCTGGCGCACCTGGTCGACGTGCGCATCCAGGACTACCGGGAGATCGACGACGAGCCGTTCGACGCCATCAGCTCGATCGGCATGTTCGAGCACGTGCCCACCCGCGAGGTGGGCCGGTACCTCCGCACCGCCCACGACCTCCTGAAGCCCGGCGGGCGCGTTCTCAACCACGCGATCTCACGACCCGACCCGACCTCGGCACCGGAAGTGGAACCGAAGTCGTTCATGGGCCGCTACGTCTTCCCCGATGCCACCCTCCACGAGGTCGGCGCGGTGGTCTCGTCGATGCACCGCGCCGGTCTGGAGGTACGAGACCTCCAGTCGTTGAGGGAGCACTACGCGCTCACGTTGCGGGCCTGGGTGGCCAACCTGGAGGCGGGCTGGGACACGGTCCAGAAGCTGGTGGGACCCGGACGGGCGCGGGTGTGGCGCCTGTACCTGGCCGGCTCGGCCCTGGGGTTCGAGCAGTACCGCACGTCGGTGTACCAGGTGCTGGCGGTGAGGACCCCGGTCAGCGGTAGCAGCCAGATGCCACCCACCCGCACCGAGATGGACGTACCCGCCGAGTTCGGGTTGCTCGACCTGCGGAGCGCCAGGACGACCGACGCGGTCGAGAGCGAGCCGCGCCGGGCCGATCTCTGACCGGGGCTCAGCCGCCCGCTGCCTCACCGGTCGCATCCATCTCGGCCACCAGCAGAGGCCCGAGCCACTCGTGCCAGAGGCGCTGCCCGGATTCGAGGTCGGGAACGTGGTTGCTGTCTCCCATCCACCCCTCCTTGGCCTCGGTCGGATCTCCCGCGATCCCGCCGTCGCAGACCTGTTCGTCGGGAGCGATGTAGCGGGCGTCGACGCCGGGCTCGGCTGCCGCGCGCTCGACGGCGCCGCGCATGGTCCGGTCGAACCACTCGATGAAGTCGGGGTCCCGCCTCTCCGGTGGAGTGCCGCCACCGGGGCAAGCCCACCCCACCACCACGAACGCGGCCCCGGCGTCGTGAGCGGCTCGGGCGCGGGCCACGATCGCCTCGGCCTGGACCGCTGCCATGCGGTCCGTCATCGGTTCGATCACCTCGCCGTCGGGTGAACGGACCGCGAACACCTCCCATGCTCCGGGGAAGGTGACCACCACGTCGGGCCCCTCGGCCAGCCCCAGCGACTCCACCTCGGCCTGGACCTCGCAGTCGCCCCCGGCGGGAGCGCCGAACCCGCCGCTCTCCTTCGGGTACTCGAAGCCCGATGCCGCCAGCAGGCCGCACCCGATCACCGAGCGACTGTCGATCCAGTCGATGCCCTCGGGGCCCTCGAACAGACCGGGCTTGTAGTAGCCGATGGTGAACGCCACGCTGTCGCCGATCACCAGGACGTGGAGACCCGGGGGCTGCACCGGTTCGCCGTTCGCTGCCGTGGTGGACGTCGGGCGCGTCGGCTGGGTCCGGGCGATCTCCAGCGCGTCGTCGGTCTCCAGGTCCTCGTGGATCGGATCCGGTACGGCCGCCTGGGTGATGAGGACGATCGCCAGCACCGGGAGAGCGACGCCGAGCGCCCAGGCCGGGCGACGGTGCCGGCGTTCGGTGGCCCACCCCGTCCCGCGGCGGATCGGGTTCTCCAGCCAGCGGTACGAGCACTCGGCCACCGCCAGGGCGACGAGGAGCACGGCCACCGACCTCGTGTGCCTGGCCGCGTCGGGCCAGCGGTGCTCCGCCAGCACCTGGATCGGCCACGACCACAGGTAGATGCCGTACGACCGGAGCCCCAGGTATCCGAGGACCGTCGCCGGCGGGCCCAGGAGCGATCCCCCACGAGCCGCCACGGTCCGCACCGGGGACCGGCCCGGGGTCGACACCGCCACCGCCAGCGACGCCGAAGCCGCCGCGGCCACGAGGAAGCCGCCTCGCCGGAACAGGTCCGGATCGCTCACCTCCGACGACACCGCCAACCACACCAGGACCACGGCGGCGAGGATCGCTCCACCGTCCATCAGCGTGGTCGAGCGGGTTGGTGGTGGATCCGCGTCGGGTCCGGTGACCGTTCGGGCCAGGCCCCAACGGGTACATGCGAGCGCGCAGCCGGCGAGGATGGCGAAGACCCTCGTGTCGGTGCCCAGGTACACGCGCGACATGTCGGCTTCGGGCAGGCGGTGGGCCAGGGCGAGGTGCAGCGACGCGCTCGCCGCCACGCCGGCGGTGGCGGCCACGGCGACGGTCCGCTCCAGGGACCGGCCGCCCCTGCGCCCGCCGGCCAGGCGACCGGCCAGGACGGCCACGGCAACCACGACGAGGGGCCACACCACGTAGAACTGCTCCTCGATCGCCAGGCTCCACGCGTGGCGGAAGGGACTCGGCGACGGGTCCCAGTACGACGTACCGGCCAGGATCTGGCGCCAGTTCTCCCACCAGGTGACGGTGGCGGCCCCGTCGATGGCCAGATCGTCCAACCGGTTCCGGGGCCAGCCGGCCAGCCGGGCGGCGAACAGCACCACGGGGACCACCACCAGCACCGCCGGCACCAGCCGTCGGAACCGGGCCCGCCAGAACGCCACCAGGTCGATCCCGCTAGCTCGTCGCCCAACGGCGGAGTCCCGGGCCCCGGCCCCCGCCTCGGCGAGGAGGAGCGACGTGACCAGGAACCCCGACAGCACGAAGAAGACGTCGACGCCCAGGAACCCGCCCCGCAGGTACCCGAGGTGGTAGGCCACCACGGCAGCCACCGCCGCGCCCCGCAGCCGGTCCAGGCCGGGACGGTGCGGGAGTCGCCGGGCCATCCGTTCGACGCTAACTGCGAGCCGGGTCGATGGTGCGGCAGGTCATGGCCGGACCGCTCAGACCCCGATCTCGTCCAGCGGGCCCACCGCGCAGATCACCGGCTCGACGGTGAGGTGGGTTCGCAGCACCCGGTCGACGTCGTCGACGGTCACGCGCCGAAGTCGTTCCAGCTGCTCGTCGATGGGCGTGACGGTTCGACGGGCGCACATGTGGTTTCCGAGCCGCGCCATGACGCTGCTCGTGTCCTCCAGGCTCAGGAGCGCCGCACCCTCCAGATAGCCGCGGGCCACGGCCCACTCGCGCTCGGTGACCCCGTTCGTCACCAGGGTGGCGGCGAGCGACCGGATCAGCTCCACGACCTCGGCCGCCCGGTCGGGGCTGGTGCCGGCGTAGGCCACCAGCGATCCGGCGTCGCTGTAAGCGCTCACCGAGGAGAAGACGGAGTACGCGAGGCCGCGCTCCTCACGGACCTGCTGGAACAACCGGCTGGAGAGCCCACCGCCGAAGATCTGGTTGGCGACGCTCAACGCGTACCGGTCGGGATGGTCGGCGGCGAGGCCGGGCCAGGCCAGCGCCAGGTGGGCGACGTCGTTGGGACGGTGCAGGACGGTGCGCAGCGACGACGGTTCGCTGTTCGGCGCGCTCCGCGTCGACGGTGGGGTCGATGCGCCCGACCGGGGCGCGAACCGCTCCCCTGCCGCCACCACCGCCTCGTGGTCAACAGCGCCCGCCGCCACCAGCACCAGGTTCTCAGGCTGGTAGTAGCCCTCGAAGAACGAGGAGATCTCGGTGCGCGACATCGCCTCGATGCTGTCGACCCGGCCGAGCACCTCGCGGCCGAGCGGATGATCCCCCCACAGCGCCTCGTGCGCTAATGACAGCACCTTGTCGTCGCCCTCGTCCTCGGCCAGGTGCAGTTCCTCCAGGATCACCTGGCGTTCGCTGTCGACGTCGGCGTCGGTGAACGCCGGGCTGGCCACGACCTCCGACAGGAGGTCCAGACCCACGTCGGTTGCCGTGGCCGGGACCCGGGCGTAGAACGCGGTGTGCTCGTGTGCGGTGTGGGCGTTGATCTCGCCGCCGACGCGCTCGATGGCCTCGGAGATCTCCTTGCCGGTGTGGGCCTCGGTGCCCTTGAACAACAGGTGCTCGAGGAAGTGGGACGCGCCGGCCACCGGTTCGGGCTCGTCACGTCCTCCCACCCGGACCCAACAGCCGAAGCTCGCCGAACGGGAGCCGGGGATTGATTCGGTGACCACCGCCAGGCCGTTGGGAAGGTCGGTTCGTTCGATGGGCAAGGTCAAGCTCGGTTCGGGTTCTTCGTGGTTCGGGGTCATCGGGTCACGCGGACGGTCCCGGCCGCTTCACGACCGGGACCGTCCTCGTCATCTGGGGCTGGGCGCCAGGCCGGCGGCGCTGTGGTCAGCGCCAGCCGTCACCCGGGCAGGATCAGCGGCGTCCGCCACCACGGCGGCCACCGCCCCGACCGCCGGAGCGGCCGCCACGATCGCCACCGCGGTCTCCACCGCGATCGCCACCGGGACCCAGGTCACCGAACTCCTCACGGATCTCGGCGTCGAAGGAGTCCTCGAACGACACGACCTCGCGGTCGCCGCCCGACGATCCAGAACCCGAGCCCGAGTCCGAGCGGGCCGAACCCTCGGAGGCCTCACCGGAGCCGCCACCGGCCACCAACGGGGTGACGGGCGACAGGGACACCTTGCCGTTGGGATCGACGTCGTCGACGGTGACCTCGATCTCCTGACCGAGCTCGAGCACGTCCTCGACCTTGTCGATGCGCTTGCCGCCGCCCATCTTGGAGATGTGGACGAGGCCGTCGCGCCCCGGGAGGATGTTGACGAAGGCGCCGAACTTGGTGATGTTGACCACCCGGCCCGGGTACACCTGGCCGACCTCGGCGGTGGGCGGGTTGAGGATGAGCCGGATCTGGCGCTCGGCCTCGGCCACCGCACCCATGTCGGTGGCACCGATGCTCACGGTGCCCACCATCCCGTCGTCGTCGACGGAGATGTCGGCCCCGGTCTCGGCCTGCATGGCGTTGATGACCTTGCCCTTCGGCCCGATGATCTCGCCGATCTTGTCGATCGGGACCTCGAAGCTGATGATCTTCGGGGCCGAATCGCCCACGGTCTCGCGCGGTTCGGCGATGGCGGCGTTCATCACGTCGAGGATCTCGAGCCGGGCGACCCTGGCCTGGTCGAGAGCCGCGGCCAGGACCTCGGACGGGAGGCCCTCGATCTTGGTGTCGAGCTGCAGGGCGGTGATGAACTCCGACGTGCCGGCCACCTTGAAGTCCATGTCGCCGAACGCATCCTCAGAACCCAGGATGTCGGTGAGGGTCACGTACTTGTCGCCCTCGGCGATGAGGCCCATGGCGATGCCGGCGACCGGCGCCTTGAGCGGTACGCCGCCGTCCATGAGCGACAGCGACGAAGCGCAGACCGAGCCCATGGAGGTGGAGCCGTTGGAGCTCATGACCTCGGACACGAGGCGCAGCGCGTAGGGCCACTCCTCCAGGCTCGGGACGAGCGGCAGGAGGGCGCGCTCGGCGAGAGCGCCGTGGCCGACCTCGCGGCGCTTGGTGCCACCCATGCGGCCCGTCTCGCCGTTGGCGTAGGGCGGCATGTTGTAGTGGTGCATGTAGCGCTTCTTGGTGACCGGGTCGACGGTGTCGAGGAGCTGGTCCATCTTGGGAAGGCCCAGGGTCAACACGTTGAGGACCTGGGTCTCGCCCCGCTGGAACAGGCCGGTTCCGTGGGCGGTGGGGATGAGCCCCACCTGGGCGGAGACGGGTCGCAGGTCGGCGACGCCGCGGCCGTCCATGCGCACGCCCTCGTCGACCACCCGCTGGCGGATGACCGACTTGGTGAGCTCCTTGAGGGCGCTCTTGACCTGACGGGACTGGCCGTCGAAGGGCGCTCCCTCGGCGCAGAGGGCCTCGACCACCTCGGCCTTGAGGGCGTCGTTGGCGGCGTTGCGCTCGGTCTTGTCGGCGATGACGTTGGCGGCCTTCGCCTTGTCGGTGTAGGCGGCGACGGCGGCCTCGACCTCGTCGGAGTAGTCGATCTGGTTCTCCCAGGCGATCGGCTCCTTGCGACCGGCCTTGGCCACCAGTTCGTTCTGGAGGGCGAGCGATTCGGCGATCCAGACCTTGGCGGCGTCGAGGCCGCTGGCGATGACCGCCTCGGTGACCTTGGGGGCGCCGTCGGTGTAGTAGGTCCAGGCCTTCTCGGTGCCGCCGGCCTCCACCATCATGATGGCGATCTCGCCGTCGACCTCACGGCCGGCGACCACGATCTGGAAGGTGGCGTCGTCCTGCTCCTCGAAGGTGGGGTACGGGATCCACTCGCCGTCGGTGCTGTACGCGAGGCGCACGCCACCGATGGGGCCCTCGAAGGGCAGGCCGGTGAGCATGAGCGAGGCCGACGCGGCGTTGATGGCCACCACGTCGTAGGGGTTCACCTGATCGGCGCCCTGGACGGTGATGACGACCTGGGTCTCGTTGCGGAAGCCCTTGGGGAACGACGGCCGCAGCGGGCGGTCGATGAGGCGGCAGACGAGGACGGCGTTGTCGGACGGACGGCCCTCCTTGCGGAAGAACGAGCCGGGGATCTTGCCCGCGGCGTACGCCTTCTCCTCGACGTCGATGGTCAGCGGGAAGAAGTCGGTGCCCTCCCGGACCTCCTTGGCGCCGTTGGCGGTGGCCAGCACCTGGGTGTTGCCCATGCGGGCCACGACGGCACCCTGGGACTGGGGGGCGTAGACGCCGGTGGACAGCGTCAGGGTCTTGTCGGTGCCCGAGACGGGCCCGGACACGGAAATGGCTTCAGCCATGGTGTCTCCTTCTGAGGCCCTGCTCGGGCCTCCGGGGAGGGATCCTGGGTGGCCAGTTCCCAGTCGGCGAGCTCCCGACCCCGTGACGACGGGCCGAGCGAACTTCGACTGACAACTGACCGGCGGTGGATACCTCTTGGGTTGGTTGGTAAAAGTCCACGAGCGGCCCCGGAGGGCCGCTCGTGGCGATCTCTGCTAGCGGCGAAGGCCGTGGGTGGCGATGATCGTTCGGTACCGCTCGACGTCGTTGTTCTTGACGTAGTCGAGCAGGTTGCGACGACGACCGACCAGCATCAGCAGGCCTCGCCGGCTGTGGTGGTCCTTCTTGTGCACCTTGAGGTGCTCGTTGAGGTGGT
>JAAZBK010000006.1 GCA_012513855.1 Acidimicrobiales bacterium | reverse complement strand
GTATGAGCCCCGCGGAGTGGTGGGGTTCGCGTGACGCGATCCCTGGTGACCGTCAGGTGCCGGGTTCGAGCTCGGCGGTGACGGCGGGGTCAGTATCGCGCGTGTAGAGCTTGGCCATCGAGGCCTCAGAGAAGTAGCGCCGGGCGACGGCCCACTCGTCGTGCTGGTCGGCAAGCACGGCGCCGACGAGGCGGATCACGGCCGGGTCGTTGGGGAAGATCCCGACCACTGCAGTGCGCCGACGGATCTCCTTGTTCAGGCGTTCGAGCGGGTTGTTGCTCCAGATTTGTCGCCAATGCTCGCGTGGGAACGCGGTGAACGCGAGCACGTCGAACTTGGCGCCGTTCATCAGCGCGGCGGCCTTCGGGAACCGTTCAGCGAGCATCACCGCGACCTCGTCCCAGCGGGCGGCGACGTCGTCGGGGGTGGTCAGCGTGAAGATCGACCGGAACGCTGCGGCGACCATCTCCTGGGAAGCCTTCGGGACCGGCGCCAACAGGTTCCGGACGTAGTGCACGCGGCAGCGCTGCCACGTCGAGCCTTGCAACGTCTTGCGGATCGCCGCTCGCAGACCCTCGTGAGCGTCGGAGATAACGAGGCGCACACCGGACAGTCCGCGGGCCTTCAAGGAGCGCAAGAACGCCGTCCAGAACGTCTCGGCTTCGGAGTCGCCGACATCGACGCCGAGCACCTCCCGGCCGCCCTGGGCGGTCACCCCAGTTGCCACCACGATCGCCCGGGACACGACCTGGCCGAGGGCGTCATCGCGGACATGGACATAGATCGCGTCCAGGTACACGTACGGGAACTCGGTGTGGCCGAGCGTGCGGTTGCGGAACGCGGCGACACGCTCGTCGAGCCCGGCACAGATCCGACTCACCTCGCTCTTGGAGATCCCCGAGGCGGCACCCATCGACTGCACCAACGCGTCCACCGACCTCGTCGAGACGCCCGACACGTAAGCCTCCATCACGACCGCATACAACGCCTGGTCGATCCGGCGACGCGGCTCCAAGATCGACGGGAAGAACGAGCCCTGGCGCAGCTTCGGGATCGCCAGCTCGAGATCGCCGGCCTTCGTCGTGAGCACCCGCGGGCGATACCCGTTGCGTTCGGTCACACGGTCATCGGAGCGTTCGTAGGGGGCGGCGCCGATCCGTTGTGTGGCCTCGGCCTCGATCAGCCGCTGGGCCAGCCACTCGGCCAGTTCGCGCACCAGATCGACACCGCGATCGCGGTCGGCGAGCGCGACAAGAAGTTCGGACAGGGCAGACTCATCCAGAGCCATCGGTGTGTTCTCCTCGGTAGTTCTTGCAGGAACACACCAAGGATCACGCCGATGGCTCACCGGCAGGTGGACCTACGAAGACCCACCACTCAACGGGGCTCTATCCGACGGGCTGGTGTCCCACGCTGGTCTCGGGTGGCTCGCGGAGACCGCCGATCTGGCCGGTCTGACCGTCGGGTTGAGCACCGCGATGGCCGCGGTTCCGCAGCGCCGTCACGACCCTGGTCGCACG
>JAAZBK010000111.1 GCA_012513855.1 Acidimicrobiales bacterium | reverse complement strand
GCGAAGGGCAAGAACTTCTACAACGACCTCATGGTCCGCTACGGCTACGAGGCCGAGGCGACCGAGATCCAGGACCTCTACCTCGACGGCAAGAAGGAAGAGGCCGCGGCCAAGGTCCCGGCCGAGTTCCTCGAAGCCATCTCGCTGGTGGGCCCCGAGGGCTACGTGAAGGAGCGCCTCGCTGCGTTCGCGGCCGCCGGCGTCACCCACCTGCAGGTCACGCCCATCCCCCAGGGTGGCCAGACCCAGGCCGAGGTCGTCACCATGCTCAAGGAGTGGACGGCCTGACGTCTGCGCTGGCAGGTGCCAGCTCAGGCACCTCCGAGCTGAGGTGACCGGTTCGAGGGGCTCAGAGCCCCTCGAACCACGCGATCGTCTGGCGTAGGCCGGTCTCCAGGTCGACGGGTGCCAGACCCGGCACCAGAGCCCGGAGCGCGGCCTGGTCGGCCTGGGAGTCGTGGATGTCGCCCGCGCGTGGCCGGGTGTGCTCACGTTCGAGCCGTGTGCCCAGGATCTCCTCGATCAGTTCGATCAGCTCGATCAACGACACCCGGGTGCCGAAGGCCAGGTTCACGGGCGTGGGGGAGCTGACCCGGCGGGCGAGCACGTCGGCGATCACCGCAGCCACCGAAGCCACGTGGGTGAAGTCGCGCGTCTGGGTGCCGTCGCCGTGCACGGGCAGCGGGCGCCCGTCCAGCGCGGCGGCGATGAAGGCCGGCACCACCGCTGCGTACGCGTGGCCTGCCCGCTGCAGCGGGCCGAACACGTTGAAGAAGCGGAAGGCCACCACGTCGAACCCGAAGACCTCGCGGTAGGACAGCGCGTAGCTCTCGGCCGCGAGCTTGCTGACCGCGTAGGGGCTCATGGGCATCGGCGTGAGCGTCTCGAGCTTGGGCAGGACCGGGTTGGCGCCGTAGACCGACGACGACGACGCGAGCACCACCTGGGTCACCCCGGCGGCCCTCATCGCCTCGAGCACGCGGATGGTGCCCGTGGCGTTGGCGTCGTGGGTGGCCAGCGGGTTCTCGATCGACTTGGGAACCGACGGCCTGGCCGCCAGGTGGACCACGGCGTCGGCCCCGTCGATGGCGGAGGTGAAGTGGGTCTGGTCGAGGATGTCGCCCTCGACCAGTTCGATGCCCTCGGCACCGGTGAGGTTCTCGGCGAACCCCGTCGACAGGTCGTCGTAGGCGACCACCTGTGCGGCGGTGCCCGACTCGATGAGGTGTCGGCTCAGGTTCGCACCGATGAAGCCGGCGCCGCCGGTGACGACCACCTTGTTCAGAGCGGTCAAAGAAACGATCCTCCGTACCGCCCGGCGAGCTCTTCGCCCGGCTCGGCGATGGTAGCGGCACCCCGATGGTGTCGGAGACCGACGATGCCCGAAGGTCTCGTCGCGCGGGCGGCGCGGCGTGCCGACCTGCGCTGGGCGGGGACTTGGTGGAAGGGTGGGGACATGGATGGTGGAGGTAGAGCTGCGTCGGCCGCGGCCGGAGAGGTGCTGGTGGGGACGTCGACCCCATCGCGCGCGTCGAACTCGTCGGGCCCGAGGGCTGGGATGGTCTCGATGCTCCGATCGCCGTTCCTCCGCGAGGTCTGGGTCCTGGTCATCGCGGCGGCGGTGGTGCAGGCCATCTTCTGGGTCCGTCACGACTGGCCGGCGCACCTGGTGGCGGGCGGGATGATGTCGCTGGCCGTTGCTGCGTCGTTGCCGAAGCGGGTCGCCTCGTGGGCAGGCCCGCTGGGCTTCCTGGCCGTGCTGGTGGCAGCGATCCTCACCGAGCTCACCGTGTTCGATCCGTTCGATCCCGTAGACATCGCCATCACGGTCCTCGGCTCCCTGCTGGTCGCGTCCGCCGCCGCCGACGTCACGCTCGCATCCCGGCTCGAGCGTCGGGTGGTGCTCCGTTGGGCTGCCGCTCTGATCGTGGCCTCGCTGGCCTACCGGTTCGGCTTCGAGGTCTGGAAGCGGATCCGATGAGCCGCAGCACGCGTCGGGCGGCCGGTGGTCGATTGGGCACGCCCGTTCTGGCCGTGATGGCCGTGCTGTGCATCGGCACGGTGCTGCTGGCGGGCTGGGGTGCGCTGCGCTGGACGCTCATACCGGAGCGGCTCGAAGGCACGGTCGCGTTGTCGTCGCCGTCGAAGGACGGTCGACCGTGGCACGAGCTGGTCCTCGAGGGTGGCGCGATCCGAACCATCGACACCGAGCTCTTGGACCGCATGGGAACCAACGCCGAGATCCACGGTCAGGAGATCCGCAAGGATGCGTGGTCCCGAACGTTGGTCCTGGGTGACCGCACGCTCGATCTCTCACCGTCGCCGCAGTTCTGGCGAGCGACCGCGATGATCACGGGCCTGGTGGTCGTGGCGGCCGTCCGGTTCGTGCTGCGCTTCCGATCGTCGCGGCTACCGGAGCCGGGTTCAGGAGACGAGGGGAGCGATCAGCGGACCAAGCGGTCAGGAGACGGAGGTGTGAGCCCGGAGCCGGCCTGAGCCTCGTCCTGTACTGGAGGCGAAGTGGTGAGGACGGTGGGTACGAGCCCGGCCCACACCGGCAGCTCCATGTCGTCGGGGTCGTCGACCACGCCGTGCCCGCGGACCTTCACCGAACCTTCGACGATGGGGAGCCGGAGCACCAGGGTGGCCCGCAGCTCCTGGTCGTTGCTGGGGCGAGCCTCGGAGGACCGCCCAGGGACGACCTGGTCGACGACCGCGTCGAGGGCGGCTCTCTTCTCGTCGGCGTCATCGACCCTCAGCGCTTCGCCGTAGAGGACGACGCAGCGATAGTTCATCGAGTGGTGGAAGGCTGACCGGGCTAGGACCAGCGCGTCGAGCAGGGTCACCGTGACGCAGACCTGGGCGCTGATCGAAGCCTTCAACATGGCGTTGCCCACCGCGCCGTGGAGGTACAGGTCCTCTCCGATGCGGCCGTAGGCCATCGGCAGCACACGGGGCGTGCCATCGACCACGAAGCCGACGTGGGCGATGTAGGCCTCGTCGAGGATCGAGTTGGCGAGGTCGCGGTCGAACGAACCGCGCCCGGCGGCCCGCCGGAGCTTGGTGCGATCGGTCTCGAGCAAGGGCGCCGGGGCGGTCATGGACCCCATGGTGGTGGGCCAGCGGTCGAGCGCGGAAGCGAGTTCGGCTAGTTCGCCAGGTTCCGGTCCTTGGTCAGGTAGATGAAGGGGATCGACGCCAGGCTCACCAGCCCCTTGACCGCCAGGTTCACCCAGAAGATGTCCCAGACCGCGTTCCACGGCAACGAGATGTCCTGTTGGTGCTGGGAGAGGAAGAACAGCGGTGCGAACGCTCCAACGGCGAAGATCAGGTTGTCGATGGGAACGCTCACGGCGTTCGAGACCACCACCCTGAGCCACTGGAAGCGCGTGGTCACCCGCGTGACCCACCAGTGGTACACCTCGGTGTCGATCAGCTCGCTCACCACCATGGCGAGCAACGAGGCGATCACTATCCGCCACAGGGGACCGAGAACCGCCGCGTACTCGTCTCCCAAGGGGTAGGAGGGGTCGGTGGTGAAGGCGGCCACCCAGCTCAGGTAGGCGGCCAGGAACAGGTTGACGCCAGCGCTGGTCCAGATCGCGATCCGGGCAGCTCGTCGTCCGGCCGCCTTGTGGATCACGTCGCGGAGCGTGAACGTGATCGGGTAGATGAAGGTGCCCATGTCGACGGCCCGATCGGCCACGGTGCCGATCTTCAGGCTCGTCACCTGCGAGATCACCTGCACCCCTACGTACACGCCGATCGCGGCGAGGCCGACGGCGCCGACGGTGATCTCGCCCGCCCCGGTAGCGGTCTGCCGGGTGGTGGCCACATCGGGTGCGGGATCCGGGGGCGCCGTGGTGGCGCGGCCTCCCGCATCGGGGTCGGCGAGGCTGGCGGGCATGAGTACGTCCTCGGTTTTGATGAGGCGGGTGGTCCGACACCGCCGCAGCCCCTGCTCAGACCCGGGAGGCTGCCTCCGGGTGGTTCGAGTGTTGCAGAGCGCCCTCGTCGGCCCCAACCGCCGCGGCGCTCGGCCGGCTCAACCTTCGCGGCTCGCCCGGGCGAGGTCGAGGATCTCCTTGCAGGTGGGGCACACGGGATAGCGGCCTGGATCGCGCGTGGGCACCCACGTCTTGCCGCACAAGGCCGTTACCGCCGCTCCCGTGATGTAGGCCTCCGTCACCGCTGATGCCGGTACGACGACGTGAGCGAAGCGCTCGTGGTCGCCGTCGTCGGTGGTGCGCAGGTCCTCGTCGGGACGGAGGTCTACTTCGCTCATGGTCACGAGTCTCGCAGGCGCAGCGGAGCCGAAGGACCCGGCGGGTTCGACGTTCGACGGCGACGTGGAGCCAGGCGGCTCGTTTCGCGGCGGTCCCGACATGGGTCGAAATGCCCTTTGGTGTACGTCCGTCCTTTAGTTCGCGTGTCAAATGACCGTTCCTAGGGTGGATGGCCGTCCACTTGACCCACAGCGCGCCCGAGGGGCTGGTGGCAAGCGATGAACCGACGCGCCCTCAGAGGCGCCTGCGCGTCCCGGGCGCTCGCAACGGTCACATCTCGATCCCTTCGGTGCTGGTCTGGCTGCTCGTCACCGGCGTCTCCCTGGCCCTCGGGGTGAGGGCCGGATCGCTCACCCCTAGCGTGCTCCTGTCGTCGGCCACGGCGGGCCTGTGTGCAGTCGGTGCTCTCCACCATCCGCAGCGGCGGGCGGCCTGGGGAGCGCTCGCCCTCGGGTGCAGCACGTGGACCGTCGGGCTGGGTGCCCGCCCCGAGTGGTCGGTGGTGCGCGAGGGGGGAACCCACGAACCGCACTGGGACGACCTGGCATCGATGATCTCGATCGTGAGCCTGGCCGTGGGGGTGCTCCTCCACTTCAACCAGCAGGCCGAGCTCACCACCCGGTTGCGCAGCTACATCGAGGGCCTGATGATCGCCGGCAGCCTCCTGTTCGCCAGCTGGACGCTCGTGGTGCCCGACGTCTTGGACGTCACCTCGGGTCGACCGTTGACCGACCACGCGATCCTCCTGGCCTACAGCGCTGGCGACGTGTTCCTGCTGGCCGCGGTGGTCTTCGCCCTAACCCGCCTGCCGCTGTTCGAGAGCTGGACCGGGATCCTCCTCGGGGGTGTCGGCGTGCTCGCCGTGTTCGGTCTGCTCATGGGGCAGGTGGAGCGCCAGGGGCTGCTGAACACCGGCCTCATCGATGTCGGCGTGGCGGTCGGCTTCGTGCTGGTGAGTCTGGCCGTGTTCCGGTCGTGGAACTCCGGGCCGGGGCGCTCCGACGTGGGCGCTCAGACCCAGCGCTTCCTGCTGGCGGCCCCGGGACTGTCCGTGCTCGTGGTGGTGAGCGCCACCGTCCGGCAGGTGGCGGGCCAGCAGGTGGCGGCGGAGCTCATGTGGTTGGCGCTGGTGGTGCTGGCCCTCAGCGTCCTCCTCCACGTGACTGTGGTCTTCGAGAACCACGCACTCAGCCAGGACGTCGCTCTGGCTCGTGACCAGGCGATCCGGGCGTCGGAGCTGAAGTCGCACTTCCTGGCGAACATGAGCCACGAGATCCGCACCCCGATGAACGCGGTGATCGGCCTGACCGGCCTTCTCCTCGACACCGATCTCGACGACGACCAGCGGGAGCTCGCGTCGGGCGTGGCCACCTCGAGCGAAGGCCTGTTGAACCTGATCAACGACATCTTGGACTTCTCGAAGATCGAGGCCGACAAGGTCGAGGTCGAGACGATCGACCTCGACCTCGAGCACCTGATGGACGAGGTCGCGACCATCCTCGGGGAGGCGGCGCGCCAGAAGCAGATCGAGCTCTACTCCTACTGCGAGCCCGGCATGAACACCATGCGCCGGGGCGACCCCGTACGGCTCCGGCAGATCCTGCTCAACCTCGGTTCCAACGCGGTCAAGTTCACCGCGGCGGGATCGGTGACCCTCCACGCCAAGCCGGTTGCGGGCGAGCCCGATGCGGTGGCGTTCGAGGTGGTCGACACCGGGATCGGCATTCCCGAGGAGGAGCAGGCTCGCCTGTTCGAACCCTTCTCCCAACTCGACGGGAGCACCACCCGCGTGTTCGGCGGCACCGGTCTGGGCCTGAGCATCGTGACCGGACTCGTGAAGGCCCAGGGCGGCACCATCGAGATGGCCAGCGAGGTGGGTATCGGCACGGCGTTCCGGATCACCCTGCCCCTGGAAGCAGGCGCCCAACCGGCGGTCGAGCGTGCCCTGGAGGGCCTCGTCGGCCTGAAGGCCCTCGTGGTGGCGGACAACGCCGTCAACCGGTCGATGCTCGCGTACACGCTGCACACCTGGGGCTTCGAGGTCGATCAGGCGGCGACGGCCGACGAGGCCATGGACCAGTTCACCTGGTCCGGAGCCGCGCCCGGGCACTACTCGCTGGCGATCCTGGAGCAGTCGACCGACGAAGCTCGGGGCGTCGACCTCGCCGCGGTGCTGAAGGCCCAGCCGCCCACGGAGTCAGCCGTGATGTTCATGTTGAGTTCGTCGCGGAACCTGTCCCGACAGGCCGCCCACGATGCGGGGATCAAGTCGGTCCTCGTGAAGCCAGTCCGCAACTCCTACCTGCTGCGTCGGATCATCGACGCCCTGATCAACGAACCATCCGCCAGGACACTGGCGCCGACCCGAGGTGATGATGAACATGTACCGAGTACTGCTCGCTGAGGACACCAAGCTCAACCAGGTGGTAGCCGCCGGGGTTCTGAAGAAGCTCGGCTACGAACTGGAGATCGTGGAGGACGGCAAGCAAGCCGTCGAGGCGTTCATGAACGGCGACTTCCACGTCGTCCTCATGGACATCATGATGCCGGTCATGGACGGCTACGAGGCCACCGCGCGGATCCGAGCCTTCGAGACCCGTGAAGCCCGGGTGCCCACCCCCATCATCGGGCTCAGCGCCCGCGCCATGGAGGGCGACCGGGAGGTGGCGTTGGAGGCCGGGTTGGACGAGTACCTGACCAAGCCCGTGCGCGAGCCCGATCTCAAGGATGCGCTGGAGCGCTGGATCCGCCCGAGGGTCCCCTCCTCGGAGGACTGAGCCGGCTGGCCCTTCGGCGGCCGGCTCGGGCGGTCAGATCGTTGCCGAGGCGTTGCCGAGGGCCTTCTCGGCCTCGGTCACGAAGCGGGTGACCAGTTCGCCCGCGGGCACCAGTTCGCGGATGGCGCCGCCGCCCTGGCCGGCGGGCATGAACTCGCGGTCGGGGTCGACGCCCTCGGTGGTCTCGTCGCCGCCGAGGTGGTTGGCTCCGTCGGTGAGGCTCTTGATGAACTGCCCGGGGAAGGGGAGCGCCTCACCGCCAGCGTCCTCGAACTCCTGGCCGTAGCTGTTGCGCAGCACCCGGCACGTCTTGCCGGTGTAGGCGCGGGTGACGATGGTGTCGTCTTCCTGCATGGCCAGGATCTTGTCCTTGTACCCCACCACCGCCCGCGCCTCGGGCGTGGCGATGAAGCGGGTGCCAACCCACACGCCGTCGGCGCCCAGCGTGAGCGCCGCGGCCAGGTGGCGGCCGTCGTAGATGCCGCCCGCGGCCACCACCGGCACCCGGTGGCCCACGGCGTCGACCACCTGGGGGACCAGCGCGAACGTGGCGACGGTGCCGGTGTGGCCGCCGGCCTCGGTGCCCTGGGCCACCACGATGTCGCAGCCGGCCTCCACCGCGGCGATGGCGTGGCGGACCTTGCCGCACATGTTGACCACCAGCATGTTGCGCTGGTGGCACAGGTCGATCACCTCACGTGGCACGCCCAGGCCGGCCACGAAGACGGTGGCGCCGCCGTCGGCCATCTCGTTGACCTTGCGCTCGTGGTCCTGGGGTGCGGCGGTGAGCAGATCGACGCCGAAGGGCTTGTCGGTTGCGGCCCGGACGGCGGCGATCTCCTCCACCATCTGCTCGTCGCCCATGGCCGAGGCGCCGAGGCAGCCGAAGCCGCCGGCCTCCGACACCGCGGAGACCAGGGCGTTGTACGACACGCCGCCCATGCCGGCCAGCATGACCGGGTGTTCGACGTCGAGTATCTCGGTGAGGCGGGTGCGCATGACCGCGGATGGTAGCGCCAGAACTTGACCGCCGGGTCAAGTTCTGGCGGCGTCGGCGAAGGCGGCCGGCGTCAGCCCGTGAAGACCAGGCTGCCGTCGGTGAGGACCCACCCGGCAGGCAGGGTGGCTGGCACACCGATGATCCCGGAGGACGTGGTGTCATCGAGGACTGCTCCTCCGAGCCAGGTGCCCGCGAGGGTCGTCGACGTGAGGTTCGACCCGGTGAGCACGGTGCCGATGAGCCAAGCGCCCGACAGGTCGGCGCCGGTGAGGTCAGCGTTGGTGGCACTGGCCGCCATCAGGTTTGCGCCGGTGAGGTCGGATCCTCCCAGGGCTGCTCCATCGAGGTTGGCGCCGATCAGGTTGGTACCGGTCAGGATGCCGTCGGTGACCGTGACGCGTGTGAGGGTGGCGCCGCTGAGGTTGGTGCCGTCGAGGTTCGGGCTTTCCAGCACTGCGTCGGTCAGGTTCGCGCCGGTCAGGTCGGCGTCGGTGAAGGTGGAGTTGCTCAACTCCGCTCCGGTGAGGTCGACGTTCCGCAGCGAAAGGCCAGTGAAGTTGCCGTACGCCACGCTCGCTCCGGGGCCGAGCAGTGCTCTGTTGGCAAGAACCCAGGGCGCGGGTAGCGCTGATGGTGTACCGGTGATGACGCGCGAGATGACCCCCTGCAGGGTGGCCCCGCTGAGGATGGTGTCGGTCATGTACGAGGTGGAGAGATCGGCACCGGTGAGATCGGCACCGGTCATGTCGGTGCGGACGAGGACCGCGCCGTTCAGGTCGGCGCCTTGGAGGGATGCTCCGGTGACGGTGGCGTCGGTGAGGTCGGCAAGGGACACGTTCGCTCCTCGGAGGTCCGCACCGTCGAGGGTCGCTTGGCTCAGGTATGCCACCGAGAGGTTCGCCTGAGCGAGGTTCGCTCCCGTGAGGTTCGCTCCGGTTAGATCACGGTTGAAGAGGTAGGCGCCGCTGAGGTTGGCACCGCTTAGGCCGGCGCCGGGGCCGACGAGGTAGCCGTTGGTGAGCCCCCAGGCACTGGGAAGGCCCAGCGGGGCGCTGGTGAGGCCTCCGGATCGGATGCCGATGAGCGTGGCGTTGGTGACGTTCGTGTTGGTGAGGTTGGAGCCGGCGAGGGTCGCGTTCGTGAGGTTCGCTCCGGTGAGGTCGGCACCTTGGAGGTTCGCTCCCGTCAACTGGGTCCCGTTGAGGTTGGCGCCCCGGAGGTCGGCTGATGTGAGGTCGGCGTCGGTGAGGTCGAGGCCGCTCAGGTCGGAACCGGCGAAGCCAGCCCAGGGGAGCCTCACTCCCGGGCCCACGAGCGCTCCCTGCACCAGCGCCCACCGGTCGGGGAGCACGGCGGGCGTACCGGTGATGCCACCGGAGCTGGCGCCGGTGAGCGTTGCGTGGCTGAGGTCGGCGTCCTGGATGGTTGCCCCGAAGAGGTTGGACCCGGCGAGGTTCGCGCCGACGAGGGTCGTACCGGTGAGGTTCGCGTTCACCAGGATCGCGTTGCTGAGGTCGGCGAACGACAGGAGGGCGTTTGTGAGGTCGGCTCCGGTGAGGTCGGCGTGGTTCAGGTCGCACCCACGCAGGTCTGCCCCGGAGAGGTCCTGCCCCGAGAGGTTGGCGTAGGCCAGAGCGCCGGGGTGGGTGCACGACGCCTCCGACAGGATGATGAGGCCGGCGTCGCCGGAGTACGTGCCCGGCAGGTCGATCCTGCTCGTGCCCCTGATGACCGTGAGCCCGACTGGTTGGGTGCCCAGACCGCCCATGGTGAACGAACCGTTGGGCCCGGTCTCAGTCGACGCTATCCCCATGCCACCAGATCTGGCGACGACGGTCGCCGGGTGGACCGGCCCGCCGTCGTAGAGCACGCCGGTGAGCGGAACCTCGGGGTCGAGCGCGACGTCGATGACCGGGTTCGCGTTCGGATGCACGACGACGGAGCGAACGGCGGTCGCCAGTCCGGCCGTCTCGACCATCAGGTGGAACGTTCCGTCGCCCACCCCGAGCTCGTACGTGCCGTCGGTCCCGGTGATGGCGGTGGCCACCACGAGGTCTCCAGTGTCTGGCCGGACCGTGACCTCGGCTCCGGCGA
This sequence comes from Acidimicrobiales bacterium, assembly GCA_012513855.1. GTDB lineage: Bacteria > Actinomycetota > Acidimicrobiia > Acidimicrobiales > Iamiaceae > Aquihabitans. The sequence continues at coordinate 4,705 of JAAZBK010000111.1, read as the reverse complement.
CCGGCGACCCATCGGCGGTGATCGTTCCCCCGATCCCCGACGGTGCGATCGATGCCGCGATCGTGGCGGGCTCCTCGGCCGAGACGGTGACCGTCGTGGGGGAACCGTCGTCGGTGGTGTCCTCCCAGAACTCCGTCAGCTGGGTGCCGAACGCGACCAGGTACTCGCCGGCGGGCAGGACGCTCTCGTGAAAGCGGAAGGTGCCTTCGACGCCGGTGGTCTGGCTTGCCACCTGCGTCCCGCCGACCGTGAGGACGGAGACCACCGTTCCACCGGCTGGCGATCCGCTGTCGTCGAACGTGACCGTTCCCGACAGCATCACCGGCGTCGGGTCGCAGGCGCTCAGCGCGAACGTCACGAGCGCCGCCGTCAGGACCGCGAGCAGCCGACGAGTGGCACGAGTGCGGATCATCGATGTTCCTCCCCCTGGATCGCGGCCGCCCGTGGCCGCGGGGAGGAGACTAACCGATCATAAGACCTTCGTCTTGAATCGCGCGGCCCCTTGGACCGCCGGGAGCTGCGGTACCGTTCGCCGCCGTGTCCGAGGTCGGGTCGAGCGCCAGGGGTACCCGGTTCCGGGGTGACATCCAGGGCCTGCGGGCGCTGGCTGTGACGGTGGTGGTGCTGTTCCACGCCGGCATGGGCATGCCCGGTGGCTTCGTCGGAGTCGACGTCTTCTTCGTCATCTCCGGCTACGTGATCACCGCGATGCTACTGGCGGACCATCGACGGTCGGGTCGGTTGCGGCTCGGTCGCTTCTACCTCCGCCGTGTACGTCGTCTGCTTCCGGCGCTGGGGGTGCTGCTCACGACCGTGTTCCTCCTCGGTCCTCTGCTCGGACCGAGGAACGGAACCGTCCCGACGCTCGACACCGGGCGCGCTGGTGCCCTCTTCGTGGCCAACATCCAACTGCTGTTCGCTTCCCGCGACTACTTCGCTCCGGCATCGGAGCAGAACCCGTTGCTCCACCTGTGGACGCTGTCGGTCGAAGAGCAGTTCTACCTGGCCTTCCCGATGCTCCTGCTGACAGCCGCGTGGCTGGGGCGTCTACTCCCGGCGCGACCGGGCCGGCCCACCCTGGAGGCGAACGGATCCTTGGTCGGGCCGGCCGCCATCGCGGTGGTGCTCGCCGGTGTCGCGTCCTTCCTGTTGGCGTTGATGTTGCCGGGTCCCGTGGGTGGGTGGATCGGGATCGCTGGCAGCGCGGGCCGGATCGTCTTCTACAGCGCGCCAACCCGGGCTTGGCAGTTCCTCGCCGGCGCCCTGCTGGCGCTGGTCCTCGGTGGGCGGGAACGGAGCTCGGGCCAGGATCGGATCGGGCCGCTCCGTCCCGACGTGTGGGGTGCGTGCGGTCTCGTGCTCCTGGCGTGGGCGGTGCTTTGGTTCGACGAGGCCACGCCCTTCCCGCACGTGGTCGGACTGGTGCCCGTTGCTGGTGCGATCGCCTTGCTGGTCGGCGGGGCCGGGGGGACCGGGCGGATCGCAGCGACCCTGTCGACCGCGCCCGCCCGCTGGCTCGGCGACCGTTCCTACAGCTGGTACCTCTGGCACTGGCCGTCGATCGTGTTCGCTGCGGCATTGCTTCCCGGGAGTGGGTGGGCGCCGCCGGCGGGAGCGGTGCTGTCCCTCGTGCCGGCGTCGCTCGCGTACCGGTTGGTCGAGCAGCCGATCCGACACGGAGACGTGGTGGCCGGAAGGACGCTCGTTCTGGGTGCCGCCTGTGTCCTGGTGCCCATGCTGGTCAGCCTCGCCTACCTGCCCGTTGCCAACCGACTGGACGAACGCCCCGCGGTCCGGTCGGCGTTCGAGGACATGGACCCTCACCTCGACTTCCGCTCCCGATGCGCAGACAACCTCGTGGCGCCGGCCAGTCGTGGCGACTGCACGTGGCCGGCTGATGCCTCGGGGGGATCGGGCGGTGGAGGCCGAGCGGTCCTGCTGGGCGATTCGAACGCAGGTCACCTGACCGAGGGCTTCATCACCGCGGCGAACGGTCTCAGCTTCGACGCAGTGGTGCAGACGCGGTCCGGTTGTCCGTTCGCCGACCTGCACGTGCGTCGTGAGGGCGTGCTCGACGTCGATTGCAGGTCCTTCTACGAGGAGCAGATGTCGGCACTCGTGGCCGAGCCGGCAGCGGTGGTGGTGCTCGCCTCGGCTGCCGACCTCCACGTGCTCGACCGCGACATGGCCTTGAGTGGCGGCGGTGCCGACTGGACCTCCGGCACCGATGGAAAGCTCCGGGAATGGCAGCTGGGGCTGTCGCGGACCGTCGACGAGCTGGCGACGTCGGGAGTGGGGATCGTGGTGGTGCAACCGGTGCCCCGCTTCACCGGCTGGCCCAGCCTCGCGGGGTGCGCTCGCCTGCGACTGATCATCGACTCGGCCGGGTGTGGGACCACGCGGGCCACGTCGGAAACCTCTCCGCTCGGTGAGCGGGTGGTGCGAGCCGACCGCGAGGCTGTTGCGGGGTGGCCCCGGGTGGAGGTCCTCGACCTGCGAGCGAGGCTGTGCCCCGAAGCCACCTGCTCGACGCTTCAGGACCACGGATGGGTGTTCCGCGACGAGAGCCACATCACCGTGCCTGCCTCCGAAGGTCTGGCGCCCGACCTCGCCGCGGCGATCACGGCAGCACTCGGGCGCTGATCCTCCGGAGCTCCATCTGAGGGCTGGCGCAGCGCACCGGCTGTCAGCGGTTGGCGTAGGCCCCGTCTCGCCTGAGGAAGCGGCGGTGCCAGCGCCGTGGCGTGAGGACGACGGCGCGGGGCTCGTCCTCGAACAGCCAGCGGGCGAAGTTGCGGCGGGTCCAGGGGGTGAGGCCGGCGACCCGGATGGCGGCCCGGGCTCCCTTGCGGTGCTTGAGCGCTCGGACCAGGAGCAGCGACATCTTGTGATCGGCGACCAGTTCGTGGTGGACCGCACGCTCGTACCGGTGCCGGACGTCGGCTGCCTCGCGCGGTGTCGAGCCGAGCACGGGAGAGGGATCGCTGGCGCCACCGACGGCGGGAGCGCCGGCCAGGACGGCCCTGGCTGCCTCCACACCGGTCAGCAGGGCCTGGCCGATACCCTCCCCGGTCATCGGGTCGGTGGCGGCGGCGGCGTCGCCGACCCAGAGAACCCGCCCCTTGGCCAGCACCACCTCGTCGACGCGGGCGGGGATGGGCCAGGCCTGGTGGCGTCCTTCGGCTATGGCGATGGGCCCGAGCACGTCGGCGATGTGGGGCCGAGACAGGATCTCGGGCCAGAGTGCCTTCATCTCCTTGGTGGTGACCTTGCCGCCTCGTTGGATGCCGAAGCCGACGTTGGCCCGACCGTCGGGGAGCGGGAACGACCACACGTACCCGGGCACGAGGTCAGCCTCGAACCACACCCACAGGTCGGCGGCCTTGGGGCCCACGTCGGAGAAGTACTGGCGGAACGCATGCCACTCACCGAGGTACCCCGGCTCGGCCGTGCCCAGCAGCTTGCGGGTGGGCGACCACATGCCGTCGGCAGCGATCAGGTAGCGGGCCCTCACGTCGAAGGCCCGTTCCGGGCCGTCGGCGGTGGGCTCGGTGAACGTGGCCGTGACGGCGTCGTCGGAGTCGACGATGGCAGAGATCGACGCGCCCTCGATGACGGTGGCACCCTCCTTGCGGGCCTGCTCCAGCAGGGCGTGGTCCACGTCGGCCCGTTCTGCCACCACCGCGAACTCGCCGCGGTGCCGTGGGAGAGGGAAGGTGACGGTGTGGCCGCTGGGACCGCCGACGTGGATGTCGTGGACCGGCTTCCACGACGAGATCGCCTCCGGTCGGACCCCGAGGTGCTCCATGATCCGCAGCGCTCCGGTGGTGAGGCCGTCGCCGCAGATCTTGTCTCGGGGGAAGTTGGCCTTGTCGACCACCACCACCTGCCGTCCGGCTCGGGCGAGCGTGATGGCGGCCGCGGTCCCGCCGGGTCCGGCCCCGACGACCACGACGTCGGCCTCCAGAAGGCGGTCGGCGTGGCGGCCGTCGTTGCTCACGAGCCCGAAGGGTACGGCCTGGCGTCCACCACCCGCCAAGCAACCGGTGCGCGGCGGCCAAGCAACCGGTGCCCGGCGGCTGTGCCGCGCCTGGTTCTGGTTGTGGAACGTGCGCTCCCGGCCCACTTCTGGTGACCAGAACGAGTGGAGCCGGGGGGTGTGGGGTGGATCCCGGAGCCCGGATCAGCAGCGGGTGGCGTCGCGGTCGCGGTAGCGGGCGCCGACCGTGTCGGTCTTGGTCGATCCATCGGGGTAGTGGATGGTCCGCTCGGTGGTGACAGTGGTGCAGTTGCCGGACCGTCCCGTGCTCTGTCCCGTCTGCTCGGCCCACGCGTGCTGGGTCGACCAGAGCGTGACGGTGATCGACGTGTCGGTGTAGCTGGTCCAGACCAGGATCCCGTAGGGCGTGTCGTTGGTCCACTGGAGGTCCGGGTGGGGGAAGCCCATGGTGGCCTCCCGTCCCCGCGGGTAGCGCCCGAAGTGCTCCGAGTGGGCCTGGTACTCACCGAAGGGCAGTCCGGCGAAGAACGCCGCGTTGAACATGGTGGTGGCGAACTGGGAGACGCCGCCGCCCACCTCGTCGACGTGCACTCCGTTGGCGATGGCGCCCGCCGGGAGGAACCCCTTCTCGGTGGTCCGCTGGCCGACGATCCGGTTGATGGAGAACGTCTCACCCGGCTTGACCAGCGTTCCCCGCACCAGATC
>JAAZBK010000540.1 GCA_012513855.1 Acidimicrobiales bacterium | reverse complement strand
GTTTGACGTGGTGCACGCGGGTCCAGCCGGCGGGTGCGGTGCAGCCGGGGAAGGTGCAGCCCCGGTCCCGCAGCCAGACCGCCCGCCGCTGGGCCCGGGTGAACAGCCGCTCTACCCGGCCGAGGTCGAGTGCCTCGCTGTCGGTGCCGAGGACGGCGGGGATCAGGTCGGCGTCGCAGCACATCTTGCGCAAGGTCTCGATGCTGATAAGGGTGCCGGAAGCACTCGAGCTCAGCACCTCGCCGGCGCCCTCGTGCTTGCGCAGCTCGTCCAGGCCGACGGTGACGAACACGGTCGAGGTCGACTCGGCTGGTCCGCCCTTCTTCTCAGCATGAGCCGACGCGGCCCGGGAGGCGAGCTCGACCAGGGCCTCGGCGCGACGCTGCCCGTTGCCGCGCAGATCTCGGTCGCCCGTGTCCGGGTTGGGGTCTGGCTTGGCCAGGGGCCCGAGCGCGGCCTCGAGGATCGCCGCCTGCTCGGGGGTCAGGCCCATCCGGTAGATCGTCAGGTCCCCCGACTCCACCTGCGGCGCGGACAGGAACGCCTGGGTGCGCAGCCGGCGCTGGACGTCGTCGACCTCGTCGGGCAACCCGTGCGCGGCGAGCAGCTTGATCCGCAGCTCACCGAGGCTGGAGGGCCCGAACCGCACGCCGATATCGATCATCGCCGTCGTCACCGTCGGCACCGCCTCCGGGACCAGCCGGTCGCTCAGCCGGCCCATCTGGTTCAGCACCGCCAGCGCCAGCGGCGGGGCGACCTCACCGGTCACCGCCCGAGCCCACACCATCGCCAACGGCGAGTCGGGGTCGGTGAACCCGACCTGCCCGTCCAAACCCCGGCTGCACATCCGCGAGAACACCTTGTCGACCAGGGCCGCGAGCTGACCCGCCCCGGCCTGCCGCTGCGACGGCGCGTACTCCACCACCCACTCCCGGGTGCTCCTGCCCGCCTCGACGACCACCCCACGCCGCTTGGCCTCCAGAACGACCTGACACCGCACCCCACCAGCGGTAGCCGCCAACGCGTCCACCTCGCCGAGGAGATCCCCCAGCTCCCCACTGCCCGCCTGGTACAGCACCTCGCTCAAGACCCCCAGCGCATCGCGCGCCGCAGCGAGCACCTCGCGGTGCTCAACCAGGCTGCGGGGGATGTCCATGACGACACATTACCGAACATGTGTTCGAGTAGCAACCCGAAACGCGCCTCGTGTGGACATCCGTCAGCAGCCGCACAGGTGACCGACGCCACCGGTGAGCCGGCCGGGGGAGTGGCGCACCGCATACAGCAGAAGAGCCCTGCTCGATAGAATCGGGGTGACGACCCAAGGAGAGCATCGTGGCCGCCGGACGCCACCTTCGAGAGAGGGAGGACCGGCGTGCGCCCGGCCACCGGGACACTCCGTTCGACCACCACACGGTCCGCATCCGCTGGTCCGGTCTCGCGGCGGGCCTTGCCGCCGCAGTCCTCGTCTACGCCGCCCTGCCCGACGACCTCGCCGGGCCCGCGAAGGTCACCGCCGCCACGGCCGTCCTCATGGGCATCTGGTGGATGACCGAGGCGATCCCGATCCCGGCGACGGCGCTGGTGCCGCTCGTCGTCTTCCCGATCCTGAGCGGGGCGGACATCAACGCGGTGGGCGCGAGCTACGGCAACAGCATCATCTTCCTGTTCATGGGCGGCTTCATGCTCGCCCTGGCGATGC
>JAAZBK010000539.1 GCA_012513855.1 Acidimicrobiales bacterium | reverse complement strand
GCCGAGGGTCCACTGGCCGACGTGCGCGGCGTCCGACCAGACGCCTTGGACTACGAGAAGCCGTTGGAGAGCCTCCAGCGGGCGTGGATAGCGGTGCGATCGAACCTGCGCGCCGTGCTCGAGCACGTCACGTTGGCCGAGTTGAGAGACGGCAAGCTCGCGCCCGAAGTCGACCGGCTGGCCGACACCGCCGACGCGTGGACGCACCGCTGACCTGAGCAGGGCAGGCACCCGACCTCGACGACCGTGCATCCGGGTCGTCCGGTGGGCATGAACCCACACACCCCGCCAGCGCGGGAGCGCTGAGCCGAGGTCCTCCGGGTGCGGCGCGACCCCGAAAAGGGTTCAGGTTGCCATCAGAAACTGGTCGGAGTCACGTAACACTCGGCTCACGAAGGGGAAACGCCGCCTCCTTACGTTGACCCCGACCGAAGTCTCGACGGCTGTGGTCACTCGTCAACCTAGGAGGGCTCGTGAAACGAAAGGTACTCGCCATACCGGCGATCAGCGGCGTGGGGCTAGGAGTGCTGGCCACGCCGGCGTTCGCCCAGGAAGGACCGGCGGCCGCGCCTCAAGTCCTGCTGGACAACATCTGGATCTTCATCGCGGCGATCCTGGTCTTCTTCATGCAGGCCGGGTTCGCGCTCGTGGAGGCGGGGCTCACCCGCGCCAAGAACGTCGGCAACATCATGATGAAGAACCTGATGGATTGCGCCGCCGGTGTCCTCGCCTTCTTCGTGGTCGGATACGGAATCGCCTTCGGCTCCAGCGAACTTCTCGGAGGCTTCTTCGGGTGGGGCGGCATCGGGGTGGATGGCATCGACTCGACAGGAGGGACCGAAGGGCTCTTCACCTCGACGACGTTCTTCTTCCAAGCGGCCTTCGCCGCCACCGCGGCCACCATCGTCTCGGGCGCCATGGCAGAACGGACGAAGTTCAAGTCGTACTTCGCCTACTCACTCGTCATCACCGCTCTCATCTACCCGATCGTCCTCCGCTGGACCTGGGGCGGCGGCTGGTTGGCGCAGCGGGAGTTCCCGTTCTCCGACTTCGCCGGCTCGACCATCGTCCACGGAACCGGAGGATGGGCGGCCCTCATGGGGGCCATCGTCCTCGGGCCCCGCATCGGCAAGTACGCGAAGGACGGCACGCCTCGGGCCATCCCGGGTCACAACATCGCCTTCGTGGTGCTCGGCGCCATGATCTTGTTCGTCGGTTGGTTCGGCTTCAACCCCGGTTCCGAGCTGGCGGTCGACGAGTTCGTGATGCAGATCGGGGTCAAGACCCTGCTCGCAGCCTGTGCCGGTTGCGTCGTGGCGATGCTCGTGAACTGGGTGTGGGACGGCAAGCCGGACGTGTCGATGGCCTGCAACGGCCTGCTCGCCGGACTCGTGGCCATCACGGCGCCGGTCGGAACGGTCACGACGCCGGTCTCGCTGTTCATCGGTGCGGTGGGTGGAGCCCTCGTGGTCGCTTCGGTGAAGTTCTTCGACCGCATGAAGGTCGACGACCCGGTGGGCGCGATCTCGGTCCACGGCGTGTGCGGAGTCTGGGGCACCCTGTCCATCGGGCTGTTCGCCAAGTGGGACGACGCGTTCCTCGGACGAGAGGACGCCGGGCTGTTCTACGGCGGAGGCATCGACCAGCTGATCACCCAGGGGACGATGGTCATCGCCCACTTCGTGTTCGTGTGCGCAGCCTCCGGGCTCCTCTTCCTCGCCATCAAGAAGACGATCGGCCTCAGGGTGACGGCCGAGGAGGAGATGTCGGGACTCGACGTCGAGGAGCACGGTTCGCACGGCTACGGCCTCGACGCCGTGACCGGCAGGCTGACCGACGACCTGGTGCTGTCGGGAGCGGCGGGCTCGAACCGTGGAGGTAGGTCATGACGATCGGACTCGTGACCGCGGTCGTCAAGCCGCACGTCCTCGGTGACGTCAAGCAGGCCCTGAAGGACATGGGGGTCACCGGCATCACAGTCACCGAGGTCAAGGGGTTCGGCCGACAGGGCGGGCACACCGAGACCTACCGGGGAGCGGAATACGCGATCGACTTCGTGCCGAAGGTCAAGATCGAGGTCGTGGTTCCGCTCGACCAGTCGACGGTCGTGGTGGACACGATCGCTGGGGCCGCCCGTACCGGAAAGATCGGCGACGGGAAGATCTGGGTGACCACGGTCGATCGGGTGGTCAGGGTTCGCACCGGCGAGCAGGGGGCCGAAGCCGTCTGACCGTGGGTCCCGCTCCGGCCGGAGTCGCCGGCCGGAGCGAAGGACCCTCCGCCACGTGCTCCTCGAGCCCGGAGGCCGGTCGACGGTGTCAGACGGGTGCAGGGAGGCGTTCACGCTCCCGAAACAGCGGTTCACCTTTCCGAAACCTGACGGGAACGGCTGGGAAACGGCCTTTCGCCAATGTGTCGCCAACCCAAACCGTTCCCTACACCTAAGGCAGTGACTTATGGAAGGCAACACCGCATGGGTGCTGGTTTCAGCAGCGCTCGTGCTCTTCATGACCCCAGGCCTCGCCCTCTTCTACGGAGGCATGGACCGCAGCCGAAACGTCCTCAACATGTTGTTGATGAACTTCTGGTGCCTCCTGATCATCCCGGTCCTGTGGGTGGCGTTCGGCTACTCCCTCGCCCAGGCGCCCTTCGAGAACAGCCTCATCGGTGGCTTCGACAACGCCTTCCTCAAGGACATGACGATCACCGGTGAGGACGGAGGCTTCGGTCTCCTGGTGGTGGCCTTCCTCGGGATGTTCGCGGTGATCACGCCGGCCCTCATCTCGGGAGCCGTGGCCGACCGCATGAAGTTCTCGGCCTGGGCGATCTTCGCCCCGGTCTGGATGCTCCTCGTCTTCGTCCCCGTCTTCAAGTGGGTCTACGGAGGCTGGCTGTACGAGCGTGGCTCGCTGGACTTCGCCGGCGGAACCGCCATCCACGTCAACGCCGGCATCGCCGCCCTGGCATGCGTCTACGTCCTCGGAAAGCGCAAGGGATGGCCGAAGGAGGGGCAGCCGCCCCACAACATGCCCATGGTCATGCTGGGTACCGGCATCCTGTGGCTCGGCTGGTTCGGCTTCAACGCCGGCTCGGCCCTGGCCGCCAACGGCACTGCCATCCAGGCCTTCATGAACACCTTCCTCGCCGCGGCCGCCGCCGGTCTGGCCTGGGCCGTGGTCGAGCGCATTCGTGACGGTCACTTCACCAACCTCGGTGCCGCCTCCGGCATCGTGGCCGGCCTGGTGGCCATCACCCCCGGTGCGGGCTTCGTGGCCGGCATGTCGCCCATCTGGATCGGCCTCATCGCCGGTGTGATCTGCTGCTACGCCGTCGGCCTCAAGAGCAAGATCGGCTACGACGACGCCCTCGACGTGGTCGGCGTGCACTTCGTCGGCGGCCTCGTGGGCTCGCTGCTCATCGGCTTCTTCTCCGACCCGGACTTCTTCGGCACCGACGTGATGGCCGGCATCTTCTACGGCGGCGGCGCCAAGCTCCTCGTCGAGCAGGCCATCGCCAACGGCGCCACCATCGTCTACTCCTTCGCCGTCACCTTCGCCCTCATGTTGATCCTCAAGGCCACCATCGGTGTCCGGGTCGACGAGGAGGTCGAGGTCGGTGGCCTCGACCAGGCCCTCCACGCCGAGACCGCCTACAACAACTGACCACGACGGGTGCCCACGGGCACTTGAACCCAACCGCAAGAACTGCGAAAGGATCATCAAATGAAGCTCATCACCGCCGTCGTGAAACCGTTCAGGCTCGACGAGGTAAAGGATGCCCTCAAGTCCGCTGGGGTCGCCGGCATCACGGTCACAGAGGTCCAAGGCTTCGGTCGACAGGCCGGTCACACCGAGGTCTACCGGGGCACCGAGTACCAGGTCGACTTCGTACCGAAGGCTCGAATCGAGCTGGTCGTGGATGACGACGACGTCGCCAACCTGGTCTCGGTGATCACCGAGGCGGCCAAGACGGGCAAGATCGGAGACGGCAAGATCTGGGTCACCTCGGTCGACTCGCTCCTCCGCATCCGTACCGGCGAGCAGGGCCCCGACGCCGTCTGAGGCGACGGCACCCACCTTCGATCGTGAGCCTGACCTCGACCCGCCAGCACCTGTTGGAGAACACCGCCCTCCAGGGCATGGCGTTCTCCGACCGGTGGGCGGGCGAGGTCGATGGATGGCTAACGAAGACCTTCGAGACGGCAACTGCCGGGGTGAGCCCTGAGGGGCTCGCCCTGGTGGCCGTCGGAGGATATGGCCGGGGAGACCTGGCACCGGGGTCAGACCTCGATCTGCTCCTCCTGCACCGGGCCAAGAACGCCCCGGCCGAGGTGGCGGAGAAGATCTGGTACCCGATCTGGGACGAGGGGCTGAAGCTCGGCCACTCGGTGCGAACCACCGCCGAGGCGCTCGACCTGGCCGCCGACGACCTCGACACCGCCACATCCCTCCTCACCGCCCGCCACCTGGCCGGCGACAGCGAGCTCACCGACGAGCTCGTGCAGGCGGCGGTGGAGCAGTGGCGCAAGCGCTCCAAGCGCTGTCTCACCATGCTCCGGAACGGGGTGGCGGCCCGACAGGCCCGCTTCGGTGAGGTCGCGTACCTCCTGGAGCCCGATCTGAAGGAGGGACGTGGAGGCCTGCGCGACATCCACGCCCTCCGGTGGGCCCAGATGGCCCGACCCGTCCTCGACGCCGCCGACCCGGAGGCGCTGGCCGCGGCCGAGCGCGTCCTGTTCGACGCCCGGGTCGAGTTGCACCGCGCCACCGGCCGCAACAACGACCGGCTGAACCTCCAGGATCAGGATGCCGTCGCCGCCGCGCTCGGCACCGACGCCGATGGGCTCATGGCCGACATCGCCCACGCCGCTCGGACCGTGGCGTGGATCGCCGATGAGACCTGGGATCGGGTGGGAGCGGCCACCGGCAACGGGTCGAGCCTGCTCGGTTGGCGGAGCCGCAGCCGGGCTCCCGGCCTGGTGGTCAAGGGCGGGCAGGTCAGCCTGGAACCGAGCGCAGATCCGGCGACCCACCCCGAGTTGGTGCTCCACGCCGCGAACCTCGCCGCTCGCAAGCAGGCGCGCATCGCGCGCTCCTCGCTGGACCGACTGGCGGCGCGCGCTCCCGGGCCGGGCGGGCCCGACGGGACCGGGCCGTGGACCGACGACACCCGTCGCGGCTTCGTCGATCTGCTGGCCACCGGCCACGACGCCATCTCGGTGATCGAGTCGCTCGATCACGTCGGCATCTGGGAGCGCTACCTGCCCGAGTGGAGCGGGGTCCGCAACAAGCCGCAGCGCAACGTGTACCACCGCTTCACCGTCGACCGTCACCTGCTCGAGACCAGCGCCAACGCGGCCGCGCTGGTCGACACCGTGGATCGACCCGACCTGTTGCTGCTGGGTGCACTGCTGCACGACATCGGCAAGGGCCGACCCGGTGACCACACCGAGGTGGGCATGGACCTGGTGGCGGGGATCGGTCCGCGGCTCGGCTTCGACGACGACGACACGGCCATCCTCGTCGACATGGTCCGCCACCACCTGCTGCTGCCCGACGTCGCCACCCGTCGCGACCTCACCGACGAGGCCACGATCGCGTTGGTGGCCGCCCAGGTGGGAGACCGCACCCGGTTGGGGCTGCTCGCCGCGCTCACCGAGGCCGACTCGTTGGCCACCGGACCGGCGGCGTGGGGATCGTGGAAGGCCGAGCTGGTCCGTGAGCTGGTCCGCCGGACCGACCACTACCTCGCCGGTGGTGACCTGGCGGCGCTTCCCACCCGGGAGTTCCCCGACGAGCGGCAGCGGGACCTGCTGGCCGCGGGTCAGGTCCAGGTGTCGGGCGTCGACGACGTGCTCGAGGTGGTCGCGCCGGACCGCCCGGGACTGTTCGCCCGGGTGGCGGGGGTGCTCGCCCTCCACGGACTGGACGTCCTCACCGCCGACGCCGCCGCGGTCGACGCCATGGCGATCGAACAGATCAAGGTCACCTCCCGATTCGGATCGATGTGGGGCTGGGAACGGGTGGAGAGAGACGTCCTCGCCGCCCTGGAGAACCGCCTCGCCATCGAGTCGCGCCTCGCGGAGCGCATCAGCACCTACGGCTCAGCGGGTGCCCGGCCCGGGCTGCCCCCGGCGACCATCCGATACGACGACGCGGCTTCCAAGGCGGCCACGGTGGTCGAGCTGTCGGCGCCGGACCGCATCGGCCTGCTCTACCGGGTGCTGCGGGCCTTCAACGAGATGGACGTAGACGTCCAGCTCGCGAAGATCCAGACCCTGGGCGATGTGGTGGTCGACTCGTTCTACGTGACCCACCTGGACGGGTCCCTGGTGACCGACCCCGTCGTGCGCGCCGAGCTGGAACGGGCGCTCCTGCACGCGGTGTCCTGAAGGGCTGCCTCGGCGCGGTCGATCAGTCGCCGCGTAGGAAGCGCTCGACCTCCTGGACCAGTTCGGCCGGGTCGGCCTCGGTCAGCGGTGGGTGGCCGGCACCCGGGTCCTCGTCGGCCGGTTGATCGTCGGCGGCCTCCTCGAGTCCGGCGACGTAGGCGGCGGTGTCCTCGTCGGCCGCGACGAGCTCGTCGAGCTGGCGCTCGTAGGCGGCGCTCGCGATCTCCAGGTCGGTGGTGGCGGGCCGGAAGTCGAGCAGGTCGCAGGTGCGTTGGATCAGCGCCAGCGTGGCCTTTGGCGACGGCGCGCCCGACACGTAGGTGGGCACCGACGCCCAAAGGGACGCGGTGGCCAAACCGGAGGCCCTGAGCGTGGCTGCCAGGACGCCGACGATCCCCGTCGGACCTTCGTAGGTCGAGTGGGCGAGATCGAGGCGGGCGGCCGTTCGTGGGTCGTCGGTGGTGCCGGTGACGACGCTGGGACGGGTGTGGGGGATGTCGGACAGGAGAGCTCCGAGGGTGAGGACGAGCGAGGCGTCCAGTTCGTTCACCACCTGCAGGACCGCTTCGGTGAAGGTGCGCCACCGGAGGTGGGGCTCCTGGCCGATCAGCACCACCAGATCCTGCTGATCGGAGATGGAACCGGCCCAGATCTCCACGTCGGGCCACTCGATCTGCCGTCGACCGTCCTCGTCGTAGGAGACCAGCGGTCGCGTCTCGGTGAAGTCGTAGAACTCCTCGCAGTCGATGGTGCCGACCCGGATGGCATCCTGTCGCTCGATCAGCCACCGAGCCGCGCTCGACGCGGCGTCGCCGGCGTCGTTCCAGCCCTCGAAGGCGGTGACCACGACCGGTCGCCTCAGCTCCGGACGACTGCTCCAACTGATCGGACTCACGTCCACAACGCTATCGGCGAGATGTCGGGCGGCCTCGGGCGAGGCGACGACCTGCTGCTCCGCAGGTGGACGGGCCTACGGACCACCCGCGAGTCGACGTGTCGATCGCATCGGTGGCGCTCGCGTACCCTCGATGGGCGTGACCATCCGAGTCGACATCGCCGACGTCTGCACCGACGAACTGCTCGAGGCCTTCGAGCGCCTGACCCCGCAGCTGTCCAGCTCGGCGCCAGCCCCCGGGGCCGAGGAGCTGGGCGAGATCATCGAGTCGCCGGCCAGCCACCTCCTGGTGGCCCGCGGCGCGGAAGGCCGGATCGTCGGGTCCCTCACCCTCGTGCTGTTCCGCATCCCCACCGGCATGCGGGCCTGGATCGAGGACGTGGTGGTCGACGGTGAGGCCCGGGGCCAGGGCGTGGGCGAGGCGCTCAACCGCTTCGCCATCGAACTGGCGGCCGAACATGGAGCCCGATCGGTGGATCTCACCTCCCGTCCCAGCCGCGAGGCCGCCAACCGGCTGTACCAGCGGCTCGGGTTCGTGGCCCGGGAGACGAACGTGTACCGCTACCAGGGATGATGCGCCCTCTCCCCGGGGCCACCTAGACCGGTCGGCTCAGGCGGGGTCGATCCGAACGACGGCCCCTGCGGCTGACAGCACGTAGACCTCTCCGCCGGCGCCGGTCCCGAACGACACCGGGCCGTCGACGGCCACGGCCAGGTCCCGATGCCCGGCCAGCTCGCCGTCGGCATCGACCCAGATCGCCTCCACGGTTCCGACGCAGTAGTCGGCGAACACGTAGGCCCCGTCGAGGCCGAGGTCCGGCCGTCGCACCACGAACCCGCCGGTGACCGAGCAGTTCCCGTCGTCGTGGCGGTAGGTGAAGACCGGCATCACCGGGTCGTCGGGCCGCCGTCCGTCGCCGCTCAGGTACGGCTCGTCTCCCTCGTAGCCGCTCCAGCCGAAGTTGGCGCCCGGCAGGTCGTCGGCTGCGATTCGGTTGATCTCCTCGACCGCGTTCTGGCCGACATCGGCGATCCACACGCTCCCGTCGGGTTCGAACGAGTACCTCCACGGGTTGCGGAGCCCGGAGGCCACGATCTCGTGGTCGCCCTCGCCGGTGGTGTTGACCCGCACCAGCTTGCCCAGGAGCGTGTCGGGATCCTGAGCCCGGTTCTCCGGGTCGTCGGCCGCGCCGCCGTCACCCAACCCCAGGTAGAGCGCGTCGTCGTCGGTCACCACCACGTGGCCACCGTTGTGGTTCGGGAACGGTTGCTCCACCTCCAACAACTCCAGGCGCGAGCCGGCGTCGACCGTGTCGTCGACCACGTCGTAGGAGGCCACCCGGGAGTCCCCGCCGGCATCGGTGTGGCTGACGTAGAGCACCGAACCATCGGTGGAGAACGCGATGCCCAGGAGCCCCCGCTCGGACTCGGTCGACGTCCGGTCGGTGATGTCGAGCACCGGATCGCCCTCGGGCACCAGATCGCCCGCGGCCGACCGCTCCAGGCGTCTGACCGTGCCGGCGCGCTCCGCCACCCATAGGAGATCGTCACCCGGACGGGCCACGAGAGCGATGGGTTCGTCGAGTTGGGCCACCACGGTGCCGGTCAGGTCGATGTCACCGGACCCGGGCGGTGTTGAGCCGGGGGCCGCTGCGGAACCGTCAACTTCGGTGGGAGCACCGCCGGTCGAGGTCGACGGTTCGGTGGGGGCGTCGTCGGTGCAGCCTGCTCCTGTCGCCAACAGGACGGAGACGAGGACTGCGTGCAGCGCTCTAGGGGCCATGGCGTGCAATCATCGCAGCGATGCCGGCGAACGGTCGGGGATCCCGCCCCCGGTGGATCCACGAGGGCGGCGTGGATCGGGTCGTGGCGGGTCCAGATGCCTTCGGCGTGCGATGAGTGCGACGTGACCGCGGTCTCTGCCTACCATTGGGCCTCCGTGAACCTGACGCCCGCCGCCCTCTACGCCCATGCCCGCAGCGATGCGGGAAGACGGGCCATCCGCTACGTGACCACATCGGGCATAGGTGTCGTGCTCACGCAGGCTCTGCTGTCGTTGTTCCTCTACGTGTTCCACTGGCCCGGAGGACCCTCCAACGTCCTCGCCGTGTCACTGGTGTCGGTCCCCGCGTTCCTCCTGAACAAGTACTGGGTGTGGGGCAAGCGGGGGCGGGCCCACATGCGCAAGGAGGTCCTCCCGTTCTGGTTGTTCACCATCGCCGGGCTCGCGCTCTCGACCCTGGCCGTGGTGGCGGTGGTCGCCCTCACCAAGGACCCCGACGTGCCGAGCCTGGAGAACGGCAACAAGCTCGCGGTTCAGTTCGCCAACCTGGCCGGCTTCGGTGCGCTGTGGATCCTGAAGTACCTGTTCCTCGACAAGATCATGTTCGGGGAGCACCACCACACCCCCTACGACGAGGACATCGAGGCCGAGGAGACGGGCCAACTCGCTCACAACTCGGCCGGATCAACCGACTCCTGAACCCATGAGCACCACCCGACCGACGCGAGCCGCCCCTGCGGCCCCGTCCTGGTCCGGGCGGAGGCACGAGCGTTGACCACCACCGATGTCGACGCCGAGGCGCAGGACGCGGCGCTGTGGCGTGAGGCGGTCGACTCCGCGCTGGCTCAGGACCACGCGGTCCTCGCCCACACCCGCCGAGACTTCGGTCGGTCACCCGGCTACCCCACCACCCGTCGGTCCCGCTCCGTGGGTGGTCGGCCGAACCTGCTCGAGGCGGTCGTCCTGGTGGGGGCGCTGGCGGTGGGGGTGGTCCAACGCCTGGAGCTCATGCGAGGACCTCTCGGCTACATCGATCTCGACGAGGCCACGGCCGGGATCGCGGCCCGGGAGTTCTTCACCAACCCCTCGGTGTTCTTCCCGTCGCAGCCCTACGGGGGCACGCCCGAGACCTTCCTGGTGGGCGTGGTCCACGCGCTGTTCGGCACCGGCCAGGTCCAGCTCAAGATCATCCCGATCCTGCTCCACCTGGGCGCATGCGGGTTCGTGTGGGGAGCCGCCCGACGCGTGGTGCCCAGCCGGGCCGGACAGTTGGCCGCTCCGATCCTGTTGTGGCTCGGACCGGCCGCGGGCGTCTGGGAGTCGACCAAGGAGCGGGGCTTCTACGGAGCGGCGATCTTCGTGGCCGCCGCCATCGTGTGGCTCGTGGCCCGCATCGAACACCGCCCGACGCGGCGCGACCTGATCGCGTTCGGGCTCCTCGCTGGAGCCGGGTGGTGGATCAGCCCGCTGCTCCTCCTCGTGGTGTTCCCGGCCACCGCCTGGCTGCTCTCCAGGGAACCGACGCGCCTCGACGACTGGAAGCTCGTCCTCCCCGCCGCCGTGCTGGGAGCGCTGCCCTGGATCGGTTGGAACGCCGTGAACTCGTTCGAGTCAATGCGCCAGCCACCCACCCTGGGCACCGACCTGTTCAGCCGCTTCGGCGACGGTGTGGGGAAGCTGGCGGTGCTGATCGGCGTCGAGACCGCGTGGGACGCAGACCGGGCCCTGGTGCCGATGGCCCGCTTCGTGGCCGTCGGCATCGTCCTCGCAGCCCTGGTGGTCTGCTTCGTCCGCCACCCCAGCACCGGCGCCAGCCTCTCGGGGGTCCTCGTCGTCGGCTACCTGTTGATGTACCCGCTGGCCAACAACGTGGGCTCCGTCGGCGCCGACCCGCGCTACCTGTACCCGATGGCCCCGGCTCTGGCCCTGCTGCTCGCCAACCTGGTGCCCACGGGTCGGTGGTTCCCGGCGCCGCTGGGCGCCGCCGCCGTGGCCGCGGTGGTCGTGGCCACCACCTCCTGGGGCATCACGGGGATGGAGCAGGCCCGCGGCACCGACGCGCGGTTCCTGGAAGCGGCCGGCACCGACGATGTGATCGATCTCCTCCGGGAGCGGGGCGTCGACATCGCCACCACCGATCTGGCAGGGACCCAGATCACCTACGCCACCGCGGGAGAGGTGCGGGCCTCGTCGTTCGCGGTGCCCAGGTTCGCCGAACTGGAGTGCCTCATGTCGGTGGAGGAACCCTCCACCTACGTGCTCGACAACCACCTGGCCAGCAACGTCCGGAACCTGGAGTGGTACCTGGCCACCGAGGAGATCGACTACGAGAAGCGGGTGGTCGGGGCCTGGACGGTGGTCTTCGTCGACGAGTGGGTCCCCCCGTGGGAGGCCGG
>JAAZBK010000538.1 GCA_012513855.1 Acidimicrobiales bacterium | reverse complement strand
TCGGCATCGGCATCGGCTGCCACCGCGTCGAGAACCTCCTCGACGTCGACCAGCGCCTCCGCGATCTCGCTATCGGCGATGGCGAACTGAGTGCGGCTCAGCTGCGCGTAGAGCCCGTCGGCCTGCACCAGTTCATCGTGGGTGCCGCGCTCGACCACGAGACCGGCGTCGATCACCGCTATCTCGTCAGCGTTGCGGATGGTCGAGAGGCGGTGGGCGATCACGATCGAGGTACGACCGGACAGGAGTTCCTCGAGTGCCTTCTGCACCGCCACCTCGGAGGTGGCGTCGAGGTGGGCGGTTGCTTCATCGAGCACCACCACCGCAGGGTCCTTGAGGAGCAGTCGGGCGATGGCGATGCGCTGCTTCTCGCCGCCCGACATCCGGTAGCCGCGGTCGCCGACCACGGTGGCCAGTCCCTCGGGCATCCGGCTGACCACCTCCCAGACCTGGGCCGCCTTCAGAGCGTCGACCAACTGCTCGTCGGTTGCGTCGGGCTTCGCGTAGCGGAGGTTCGTGGCGAGGGTGTCGTGGAACAGGTGGACATCTTGGGCCACCACGCCCACCGCATCTCGCACCGACTGGAGGGTGGAGTCGCGGAGGTCGACGCCACCGATCCGCACCGATCCGTCGATCGGGTCGTAGAGGCGGGAGACGAGGCCGACGATGGTCGACTTGCCCGCACCCGACGGACCCACGAGGGCGAGGGTGTGACCGGGCTCGACCCGCAGGTCGATGCCGTGGAGCACCGTCTCAGGCTCCTTGTCGTCGAGGACGAAGACGCCCTCGAGCGAGGCCAGCGACACTTCGGCGGCAGTCGGGTAGCGGAAGGTCACGCCGTCCAGCTCCACCGCAACCGGTCCGGCTGGTATCGGGGTGGGGTCGTCGGCGTCGGCGATGGCGGGCTCCAGGTCGAGCACCTCGAGGACCCGCTCGAAGCTGACCAGGGTGGTCATCACGTCGACCTGCACGTTCGACAGCGAGGTGAGCGGCCCGTAGAGGCGGTTGAGGTAGGCGGCCAGGGCCACCAACGTGCCGATCCCGAGCGTGCCCGACACCGCCATCAGCCCGCCGAGGCCGTAGACGAGGGCACCGGCGAGGGCGGCGATGAGCCCCAGCGAGGTCATGAAGACCCGGGAGTACATGGCCTGGGTGACGCCGATGTCGCGCACCCTTCCCGCCCGCTCCGAGAAGGCCACCGACTCCTCGTCGGGCCGACCGAACAGCTTGACCACCAGCGCTCCGGACACGTTGAAGCGCTCGGTCATCATCTGGCCCATCTCGCCGTTGAGTCGGTATCGCTCCCGGGTGATGTCGGCCAGGCGCCGCCCGACGAACCGGGCCGGGAAGACGAACAGCGGCAACAGGCAGAGCGAAAGGAGCGTGAGCCTCCAGGAGAGGACGAACATCGCACCGAGCGTGGTCGCCACCACGGCGGCGTTGCCGACCACGTTCGAGAGAACCGAGGTGAAAGCCTGCTGGGCGCCTTGGACGTCGCTGTTGAGGCGCGTGACGAGAGCACCGGTCTGAGCCCGACTGAAGAAGCCGATCGGCATGCGTTGCACGTGGTCGAACACCTGGCTGCGCAGGTCGTAGATCAGGCCTTCGCCGATGCGGGCCGAGCACCAGCGCTGCACCAGCCCCACGAGCGCGGATACGACGGCAAGTGCGGCGACCCCGCCGGCCAGCCGGATCACCAGCTCCCGGTCACCCTCCGCGATGCCCTGGTCGATGATCCCTCGGTAGAGGAGCGGTACGGCCGCGCCGACGAGGGCGTCGGCGAGCACGAGGGACAAGAAGACCGTGATCAGGGCGCGGTACGGACGGGCGAAACCCAGGACGCGACGGATGGTGCCGGGACGAAATCGGTGGTCCTTGACGGAGGAGTCTTTGGAGAAGGAACGAGCGAGGCCTGGGCTCATGGGCGGCCCCTTTCAGGGAATTCTGTGTGACAGCGGTTCAACCTCCATGACCAGGTGCGATATTCCGAGCACCTGCCACCAGCAGGGTTCGACGGGGCGTCCTACGATCCCCGGCCATGCGCTACGACCTTCCCGCCGACAAGATCCCCACCGCCTGGTTCAACGCCCTCGCCCACCTCCCCGAGCCGATGGACCCACCGCTGCACCCGGGCACCCGTGAGCCGGTCGGACCCGACGATCTGGCGCCGCTGTTCCCGATGGCCCTCATCGAACAGGAGATGACGCCCGCCCCGTGGATCGACGTCCCCGGCGAGGTGATCGACATCCTCAAGCTGTGGCGACCCACCCCGCTGGTGCGAGCCGAGCGCCTCGAGCAGGAGCTGGGCACACCGGCACGGATCTACTTCAAGGACGAGTCGGTCTCGCCCGCCGGTTCGCACAAGCCGAACACGGCCGTGCCGCAGGCCTTCTACAACAAGGCAGAGGGCATCACCCGACTGACCACCGAGACCGGCGCGGGCCAGTGGGGCACGTCGCTCGCCTTCGCCGCCGCCCAGTACGGCATCGAGTGCAAGGTGTACATGGTCCGCACCTC
>JAAZBK010000110.1 GCA_012513855.1 Acidimicrobiales bacterium | reverse complement strand
TCGCGGGTGACCCGCAGCACGGCGCTGATGCCCGTCGAGAGAGCCAGGTGCGGCTCGTCGGGTAGCTCGGCCACGATCACCTGCTTCACCATGCGGTCGGCTTCCCGCTCGACCGCCGCCGCCACCAGCGCGTCCTTCGACTTGAAGTGCTTGTAGAGCGTGGGGCGGGAGACGCCGGCCCGCTTGGCGACATCGCCGACGGTGAGCCGGGCGATGCCGTGGATGGCGGCCGCCTCGATGCCGGCCTGGAGGATCCGGTCCCTGGTGGATGGTTCGGTCACGGCATCAAGTTAACAATCTGCGCCAATTTGTCAACCTGTAACCCCTCAGGGCGTGGCCATGGCCATGGCGATCGACGGCGATCGCGACGGCGATCGCCACGGTCGCTGCGACGCGATCGCGACGGCGAGGGGCCCGCGGCAGCTTCCTTCGGCGACGCCGCTGCTCCGAGAGGATCGTTGCACAGCAACGCTTCTCCCCCGTCGTCTTCGTCGGAGAGGGTCCCGCGGATCAGAATCGCCAGTCATGTCTGCCGCCAGTGCCGTAGCCGAACCAGCACTCCGCGTGATCTCACGACCACGCGATGAGCTCTCCGATCTGGACCGCTCAGATCTCGCCCAGCGCCGTCTCCCGACCCGGGCCGAGGTGCGGGCGGTCATCCCCGACCACTGCTTCGAGGTGTCCACCGGCCGGTCGCTCCTGCACCTAGCGCTGTCGCTGGCGCTCACCGCGGTGCCGGTGGTCCTCGCAGCGCGGTTCCTTCCGCTCACGTGGGCGTGGGCACCGGTCTGGATCCTCTACGCGCTGGTCACCGGAACGGCCGGCATCGGCCTCTGGGTCCTGGCGCACGAGTGCGGACACGGCGCGTTCTCCAAGAACCGCTGGATCCAGGACGGCGTGGGCTACGTGATCCACACCGCGATGCTCGTGCCGTACTACTCGTGGCAGCGCAGCCACGCGGTGCACCACGCCAAGACCAACCACCTGACCCAGGGCGAGACCCACGTGCCCCGCACCACCGCCACCCGCGGATACTCGTCCAAGGTCGGGTTCCGGCAGCGGTTGGGCCGCGCTCCGTACGCCCTGATCTCGATCCTGAAGATGCTCGTGCTCGGATGGCCGGCGTACCTGCTCTTCGGGACCACCGGCGGCCCCGAGCGCGGCCGCACCAACCACTTCGTCCCCCACGGCCCCTTCGCGTCCGACCTGTTCCCGGCCCGCTGGTACCGGAGGGTCTGGGCCTCGGCCGCCGGGGTCCTGGCCGTCCACGTCGCCCTCGTGGCCTGGGCGTTCTCGGCCGGATCGATCGCACCGGTCATCGCCTTCTACGTCGGCCCCCTGCTGGTGGTGAACGCCTGGCTGGTGGCCTACACCTGGCTCCAGCACAGCGACCACGACATCCCCCACTTCGACCACGAAGACTGGTCGTGGCTCAAGGGCGCGTTCCAGACGGTCGACCGGCCCTACGGACCGGTGGTCGACCTGCTGCACCACCGGATCGGCAGCACCCACGTGGCCCACCACATCGACCACCGCATCCCCCACTACCGCGCCGATGAAGCCACCAGCGCCATCGCCGCCGCGTTCCCCGAGTGGTATCGCCACGACCCCACCCCGGTGCCCAAGGCGCTGTGGCGGGTTGCGGGAGACTGCCTCGCGGTGGAGGACGGCCCCGACGGCTGGTATTACACGATGCAGTGATCTGAGGTACCGGTCCCGGCGCGGCGCCACCATCGACTCGGCCCTCCACACCACGACCCTCCACGCCACGACCTACCGCAGCACGACCTACCGCACTACGACCGGCCGCAAGACGAACCGGCAGAGAACCACCGGCCACAGAACACTCCGACGAGCAGGGGACCATGGGCGAAGAACACGTGCTGGCGATCGACCTCGGCACCGGTGGGCCCAAGGCCGCTCTGGTCGACCGGTCGGGCCACATCACCGCCCACGAGTTCGAACCCACCGCACTGGAGCTGCTGGGCGACGGCGGCGCCGAACAGGACCCCGACGGCTGGTGGGCCGCCATCACCACCGCGGTTCGCCGGGTCCTCGGAGAAGGTCTCGTCGCCATCGACGACATCGTGGCGGTCTCCATCACCTCGCAGTGGTCGGGAACGGTGGCCGTCGACGCCGAGGGCAAGCACCTCTACCCCGCCGTCACATGGATGGACTCCCGCGGCGCGCCCTACGTCCACGACCTGGTGAGCAGCCGCATAAACGTCGCCGGCTACCACCCCACCCGGTTGCGGCACTGGATCCAGCGCACCGGCGGGATCCCCAGCCACTCCGGCAAGGATCCCATCGGGCACATCCTCTGGCTTCGCCACGAGCGGCCCGAGGTGTACCGGGCGGCCCGGACCTTCCTGGAGCCGTGCGACTACCTCAACGCCAGGCTGACCGGTCGGGTGTGCGCGTCGTTCGACTCGATCGTGGCCCACTGGCTCACCGACAACCGGGACCTGGCCAACGTCAGCTACGACCCGCAGCTCCTCGAGTGGTGCGGCCTCACCCAATCGCAGCTGCCGCCCCTCGTCGCTTCGGCCTCGGTCATCGGTGACGTCCTTCCCGACGTGGCCTCGGAGTGGGGGCTCGCCATCGGCACGAAGGTGGTCACCGCCACCGGCGACGTGCACTCGGCCGTGGTCGGGTCGGGAGCGCTCGGAGACTTCGAGGGCCACCTCTACATGGGCACGTCCTCCTGGCTCTCCTGCCATCTCCCCACCAAGCGGACCGACCTGCTCAACAACCAGGCCGCGCTGCCTTCGGCCGTGCCCGGGCGGTACTTCCTCGCGAACGAGCACGAGGTCGGCGGGGGCGCCCTCATCTGGCTCCGCGATCAGGCCGAGATGATCTCCGACTTCGACGAGGCCAACCGACTGGCCAACGCGGCTCCTCCCGGCAGCCACCGGGTGATCTTCACCCCGTGGCTCAACGGCGAGCGCACCCCGGTCGACGACCACACCATCCGGGGCGGATGGAACAACCTCTCGCTGTCGACCACCCGCTCCGATCTCGTCCGCTCCGTCCTCGAAGGCGTCGCCTACAACAGCCGCTGGCTGCTCGACGTGGTGGAGAAGTTCGTGAAGCGCCCGCTCGACGGGCTCAACTTCATCGGTGGCGGCGCCCAGTCCGACCTGTGGTGCCAGATGCACGCCGACGTCTGCGACCGCGAGGTCCGCCGCGTCGCCGAGCCCCAGCACGCCAACACCCGAGGGGCAGCGTTCGTGGCGTGGCTGGCGCTGGGGCGGTCGACGCTCGACGAGCTGAACCGCTCGGTCAGCATCGAGCAGACCTTCACGCCCGATCCCACGGCCCGCGCCGCCTACGCCCCGCTCTACCGGGAGTTCACCAAGCTCTACAAGGCCAACAAGGCCATCCACCGCCGCCTCAACTCCTGAGCCCCGCCGCCGTAACGGGGTGAGGCTACATTCGCTGAGCCCCACCCCGCTATCTCTTGGTGGATGGGCGAGTTCAACCGGTCATCGCGACAGCGGCAGCGTAGCGATCGTGGGCGGTTGACCAGTCGAGTGAGCGGCGGGGGATGGTGTTGATCCGGTGCTCGATGAGGCGCAGGTCGCTGGCGGTGTAGGTGGCGAGGTTGGTGGACTTGCCGACGTAGCGGCGGATGAGGCCGTTGCCGTTCTCGTTGGTTGGGCGTTGCCACGGCGAGTGAGGATCGGCGAAGAACACGTCGATGCCGTAGAGCTCGGCCAGGTCGGCGTGGCGGGCCATCTCGCGTCCTTGATCCCATGCGAGGGTTCGGCGCAACGGCTCGGGGATGCGGTTGAGGATCTCACCGACGGCGGCGAGGGTCTCGTCTTTGTCGTGGGCGCCTGGGAAGTCGGCGAGCCAGACGTGGCGGCTGGCCCGGTCGAAGATGGTGACGATCGCGGACCGGTTGAACGACCCGATGATCAGGTCGCCTTCGAGGTGACCGACCTCAGTGCGGGTGGCTGCCACCGGCGGCCGGGAGTGGATGAGGTTGAACGATCCGAGCGGCGAGGTCTTGGCTGGCAAAGCCTCACCGGGGAGCGGCGGTGCTTGCGGCAGCGTCGCCGACGGTGCAACCCGTGGTGCAGGCCAGGGGGCAGGCCCCGCTTTCCGTGCGCGTACACGGCCCCGTAGATGCACTCGTGAGAGATCGACGCGGTGATCCCGTGGGTCCCTCGGGCGAGTTCGATGGAGATCGTCATCGGCGAGTCCTTCGCCTCCAGTCGCGCCGTCACGTGCGCGGCCAGTACCGGATCCGCGGCCAGTTTGGGCTCCTTCGGTCGCTGCCGGTGCTCGTCGGCCCGGGCCTGTGCGGCGACCGCCGAGTAGCCGGCCCGTCCACCGTTGCGATTGATCTCCGAGTTGATCGTCGAGCGATGCCGGCCAAGCCGGTCTCCTATCTGGCCATCGGTCTCGCCTCGCTCAATCCCGGCGCGGATCTCCTCGCGTTCAGGCGCGATCAGCGGGTGGGCTGGCATGCTGTCGTTCTCCACTGGTCAGGGTGCTGTGTAGACAGCGGGCATCATGCCCGCCATCACGCTCTGACCGGTGGAGACTCAACCCCTACCTGTAGCCGTCACCCCTTGACCTCGCC
>JAAZBK010000537.1 GCA_012513855.1 Acidimicrobiales bacterium | reverse complement strand
GCCCTCGCCGAGGTAGCCGGCCTCCAGCTCGTCGACCCGGGCGTTCAGCTCGGCGGCCGACCCCGTCATGACCAACCGACCCCGCTGCATCAGGTAGCCCCGGTCGGCCACTCCCAGAGCCAGCCGGACGTGCTGTTCCACCAGCAGGACCCCGACGCCCTCCTCGTCGGCGATCTCGCGCAGCACGGGAAGCAGTCGTTCGACGATGAGCGGCGCCAGCCCCAACGAGAGCTCGTCGACCAGCAGGAGGCGCGGGCGCGCCACCAACGCCTTGGCCAGCGCCAGCATCTGCTGCTCGCCACCCGACAGCAGGCCGGCCCGCCGATCCAACACCCGACCGAGAGCCGGGAAGCGGGCCAGCACCTGAGCGACATCGCCGTCGCCCGAACCCCGGGGCCGGGCCAGGCGCAGGTGCTCCGCGCCGGTCAGGTCGGGGAACAGGCCACGGTCCTCGGGGACGTGCACGAGGCCGCGCCTCGCCAGGGCGGCGGCCCCGGCCGCGCTGCGACGGGCTCCGATCGCCACCGGTTCACCGTCGAACACGACCTGTCCACCGAGGACGGGGAGCAGCCCCGAGACCGTCTGGAGGGTGGTCGACTTGCCGGCGCCGTTGGCCCCCAGGAGCACCACCACCTCGCCGGCGGCCACCTCGAGGTCGACTTCGTGGACCACGGCCACGTCGCCGTAGCCCGCGGAAAGGGCCCGCAGTTCGAGCAGCGTCGCTGACGGTGTGGTCATCCCCCGACCTCCGACCCCTCGGAGGTGCCCAGGTAGGCGCCGACGACGGCCCGGTCGGCCCGAACCTCGGCCGGTGTGCCCGAGGCGATCACGCGACCGAAGTCGAGTACGTGGATCCGGTTGCAGGCTGCCATCACCAGCGCCATGTCGTGGTCGACGAGCAGCACCGAGGTGCCTCGCTCGGGCAACGACCGCAACAGGCGCCCGAGTTCCGCCGATTCCACCGTGTCGAGCCCGGCCGCGGGTTCGTCGAGCAGCAGGAGCCGCGGTCGTGACACGAGCGCCCGCCCCAACGCCACCCGGTGGCGCTCGCCGTTTGACATCTCGGCGGGCCGTCGGTGGAGGAGACCGTTCAGGCCCACCAGGGAGACGACCTCGTCCAGTCCGTCGTGCGTCGAGCGCTTGGGCCACAGTGCGTCCGTGAGGGTCGACCTCCAGCTGGGCGTGCCCGCCGCCACCGACAGGTTCTCGTGCACGGTGAGGTCGTCGAACAGGTCGAGCGACTGGAACGTCCGCACGAACCCGAGGCGGGCCCGGTCGTGGGGTGACGTGCCATCGAGCGATCGTCCCTCGAAGCGGACGTGCCCCGAGTGGATCGGTTGGAACCCGGTGAGGGCATCGATGCACGACGTCTTGCCGGCCCCGTTCGGACCGATGAGGCCGACGACCTCCCCGTGGCCGACGGTGAAGGAGACGTCGTCGAGCGCGGCCACGCCCCCGTAGCGGAGGGACACGCCGTCCACCTCGAGCAGGGCCGCCGAACCGTCACGCTGCGGCATCGCTCACCTCGCCTCCGATGACCGCCGCTTCCGGGGCCGGTCGGTCGAAGAGCCGCGCCACCGAGCGACGGGCCAGGCCGGTGAGCCCCTCGGGCGCCACGATGGCCACCACCACCAGGGCCAACCCGCTGGTGACGTAGACGTAGTCGCTGGGCTCGCCACCGCCCCAGGAGCTCTGAAGGGTGGTGATCAGACCAGCCTGGGCGAGCAGGCCGGCGAGGATGGCGCCGCTGATGCTGGACACTCCGGCCAGGTAGGTCATGGCCACGGCGACGAGGCCGCCGATCACCAGGAACGACGTGGTCGAGAGGGTCGAGGTGGCGTACGCCGTGAAGCAGCCGTACAACCCGGCGAGCGCCGACGCCAGGCCGAACGCGCCCAACTTGGCCCGCGCCACGTCGATGCCCGCGGCGGCGGCCGCCCGTTCGTTGGCGCGCACGGCCAGCCACCGGAGACCGGTCGGGTTGCGGCGCAGGTTGGCCACGACCGCGCAGGCCGCTACGAGGACCAGCAGGACGGTGATGCCGAAGGCGGGCCGGAAGTTGTCGGCGCCCGGGGCCGAGATGCCGACGTCGATTCCGAACAGGTAGGGCCGGGGTGCGCTGCGACCGCCCACGCCGCCCGACAACGCCGAACTGCCGATCACCAACTGCTCCAGCGCCACCGCCGAGGCCATGGTGGCGACGGCCAGGCTCATCCCCCGAACCCTGAGGGCCGGCACGCCCACGGCCAGCCCCACACCGGTGGCGACCAGCACCGAGACCAGGACGGCCAGCGGGAAGGGCAGCCCGTTGTCGGCCACCTCGATGGCCACGAACCCGGCCACACCGGCGAACGCCATCTGGGCCAACGAGATCTGGCCGACGTAGCCCGTCACTACCACGGTGGAGAGCGTGAGCAGCGTGTAGACGAGCGAGACGATGAGGGCTTGTCGCAGATCGGCCTCGAACGTGTAGAGGCCGGCCACCGTGGCGCCTCCGAGCACCGCGCTCCACAGGCCCACGCGCCTGGGGGTGGGCGACGGCGGCAGCGGCTTCTCGACCAGGGCCGAGCGGGTGGGCAGCGGATCTCCCCGCCACGCCAGCGCCGCCAGCACCAGGATCACCGGTACGGCCTGTTGGAGGCCGGTGACGGGCACCCACTCGGGGATCCACGTGGTGTCGGGTCGGACCGCGTAGCCCAGGATCAGCGACTGGACCATGCCGATGAGCAGCCCGGCTGCGGCAGTGATCCCGAATGACACCAGACCGCCGAGGAGAGCTGCGGCCAGCGCCGGCACCACCAGCAAGCTCGTGGTGGCCGGATCCAGTCCGGCTATGGGCTCGATGAGGATCACCGCGAACCCGGCCAGCACCGACGCCACCATCCAGTTGACGGCACCCACGCGGTCGGGCGATATCCCCGACAGGACCGCGCCCTTCTCGTTGACCGCGGCCGCCCGGGTGGCGAGCCCGAAGCGGGTGCGGTGGAAGACCAGCGTGAGGAGGAGGGTGACGGCGAGCACCAGGCCCGCCAGGATGAGGCGGTTGGCGCTGACCCCGGTGCCGAAGATCCGAACGGTGTCTTCGGGCAGCACCGGGAAGCGGACCACGGCGGTGGCCCCCGCGGTGGGGAACCGGAGGCGGGTGATCTCCTGGAAGTACAGGTAGAGGCCCAGCGAGGCCACCACCCGAGCCAGGGCGTGGGCGCTCCGTAGGGGTCGGAACACCAGCCAGTAGACGGCGAGGCCGAGCACCGCCGACAGGATCAGCGCGAACACGAGCGCGGCGGCGAGGGTCGGGGTCGGCAACAGGTGCACGCGGTCGGGCAGCCCCAGCACCGGCAGGACCACGTCGCCGGTGTTGCGGAACTCGAAGTAGGCGTACGCCACGTATGTGCCCATCGCCGCGTGGGCGAAGTTGACCACCCGCGAGGTTCGCCAGGTGAGCACCAGGCCGAGCGCCAGCGACGCGATGACCGCTCCCCCGCCGAGTCCGGCGAGCACGTATCCGAAGTAGACGTCGATGAGATGAACCTCTGGCTGCTACCGGGCCCGGGGAGGGTCAGCCAGCACCGTAGATGGCACCCACGTCGACCCAATCGCCGATCTGGATCAGTTCGCCGCCGGTCATCTCGGCCAGGATCTGCTGCGGCGAGCAGAGGGCGGGGAGGCCATCGAGCTGCTCACGGTCGCAGGTCGAGGGGTGGCCCATGAAGCTCGGGGCATCGACCTGGGCCCCGAGTGCCTCGGATATGCCGGCGGGGGTCAGGTCGGCCTCGTCGAGCCCCACCATGATCCGGTAGAGGTTCATGAACGACCGGAAGGTGACGGTGCCGGCGCCGATGGGGTCGAACCCGTCGCCGTACTTCTCCGCCACCGCCTGGTACAGGGCGAAGTCGACGTTCGCCTCGCTGCGGTCGATGGGACCCTCGACGTTGAACACGGTTCCGTCGGTCTTCTCGGGCCCCGCCTCCTCGATGATGGCCGGGGATGCGCACGCACCGACCAGGTAGACCTTGGCGGTCACGCCCACGGTGGCGAAGCCGTCGAAGGCGCCCTTGCAGCCCATGTCGGCCGCGAGCATCACGATGGCGTCGGGGTCGTTGCTGGCAGCCGCCTGGATGGGCGAGCTCAGGTCGGTGGCGGTGATGGGATACGGCACCATCGCCACGTCGGTCACCCCCAGGTTGGCGAGCGTGGTCCTGCCGTACTCGGCGCTGCTCGTGATGGGGCCGAACTCGGGGTAGACGATGGCCACCTTCTCGGCCTCCACCTCGGTGGCTGCGTGGTTGGCGAACGCGATGGTGGCCCCCCAGGTGCCACCCGACCACTGGTAGGAGTTGTCGTTGGTGACCGATTGGGTGCTCACGGGAATGCCGCCCACGAACGGGATGGCGTTCTCCTCGAGCGTGTCGATCCCGTTGCCGAACACGTCGATGCCGCCGAGCACCGCCGGCACGCCGTCCTGGACGAAGCCCTGAGCGCAGGCGGTCGAGCCCTCCGGGCTGAACTCGGTGTTGCACACCTCCAGCTGGATCGGCCGCCCGTTCACGCCGCCGAGCTCCGCGTTCACGAACTCGATCGCGGCACGGGTGGCCGAGCTGAGCTCGGGGTAGCTCCCGAGCGGCGTGTTCTCCTGGTTGATCATGCCGAGCACGATCGGCTCGCCCGTGGCCTCGCTGGGCTCGGTGGGTGCGATGTCGCCCAGCGACGAGCGGCCCAGGCAGGCCAGCAGGTCTTCGGCGCAAGCGGCGGTGCTGGCCGGAACGGTGGTGGTGGTCGAGGTGGCGGAGTCGGCGGCACGGTCCTCGCTGCACCCGGCCATCGTGCCCATGGCCATTGCCGCCACCGCCGCGGCTGCGAACCAGCGCCGGCCTCCGCCACCGTGCTCCCGCCGACCACCGAGGATCCCGCCGTCTTCACCGAACCGCACCATCAGCACCCCTTCCACGACCGGTTCCCACCGGCCAGGTAAACACTGTTCATCAGTCCCCGGTCGCAACGTAGCAGAGCGACCGACCGGTGCGCTCACGCGCAGCCCAGGGGGCCCTCTCCGCCAGCTTCGGGTCGGCCCGGCACCGCTGCCGCCCCACCCCAGCGCCCGGCCGCCCCGCCCGATCCGGCACCCGGAGCACTCAGGCGTAGCGCCAGCAGCTGCGGCCAGCCGCCTTGGCCCGGTACACCGATCGATCGGCTGCGTTGACCAGATCGTCGGCGGTCATCCCCGGCACCCAGACGGCGATGCCGACGCTGGCACCCAGGTCGACCACGTCGCCGTTCAGCTCGTACGGCATCCCCACCGACGCGATGATCGCCTCGGCCAGCGTCTCGACCGAGCGCGCGTCGAGTGCGCTCGTCCGCTCCACCGCCACGATGAACTCGTCGCCGCCGATGCGGGCCACGACGGTGGCCTGCGACGCCACCGACGCGATCCGGTGGGCCGCCTCGACGAGCACGCCGTCGCCCGCTCCGTGACCGTAGGAGTCGTTCACCGCCTTGAAGTCGTCGAGGTCGACGAACAGCACCGACAGGTGGGCGAGCCCGGAGGCGCAACGCTCGATCGACCCGGCCAGGGCGGCGAAGACGACGTGGCGGTTGGCCAGCCCGGTGAGCGGGTCGCGGGTGGCCTGTCGACGCAGCAGCTCCTCGGCCGACTTCAGCTCGGTGATGTCGAGCCACGTCCCACGGATGCGCACGAGCGATCCGTCGGGGGCCAGCTCGGGCCGGGCGTCGTTGCGAACCCACCTGACGGTGCCATCGGGACGCCGCACCCGGAACTCCAGGTGGTAGTCGCGGCCGGCCATCGCCAGCTCCATGGTGATGCTGGCTATCCGACCCAGGTCGTCGGGGTGGATCATCTCGCTGACGTCGGTGCCGGCGGGCATCTCCTCCAGACCGGCGATCTCCGCTGCCGCCCGGTTGGCGGTGACGATCAGCCCGTCGGGACCGCTGGACAGGAGCCCGACGGGCATCTGTTCGATGAGGTCGGTCAGCTCCTGACGGCTCTCGGCCAACTCGAACTCCACCTCCTTGAGGTCGCCGATGTCGATGACCTGTCCGACGAGGTGGACGGGCTGACCGGTCTCGTCGCGGGCGAAGGTGATCTCCTGTCGGACCCACACCACCGATTCGTCGGGACGGACGAGCCGCTTCTCGATGGTGTAGGTGTCGATCTCACCGAGCCAGGCTCGGGTGCCCAGCTCCACGTCGGGTACGCGGTCGTCGGGATGGGTCATGGCCAGGAGGTCGGTCTCTCGCAGCTCCTCCTCGGTCCGCCCGGTGATGTCGGTGAGGGCCTGGTTGGCCTGGAGCAGGGTCCCGTCGAGCCCGATGATGGCCACCCCCACCTTCATGGCATCGAGGGCCAGCGGGAAGTCGCCCTCGCGCCAGGCGATCCGCTCCGGTGGACGGCGCGACCCCGGCTCGTTGAAGCGGACGTGGAACATCTTGGGCTTGCCGTCGGCGTCGCGCAGCAGCGACATGCGAACCACCCCGTCCCAACGGTCTCGGCCCGACCGCTCGACGCTGCGTCGGTACTCGATCACCGGCCCGTCGCCCGCCGTCAGCCGCCGGGCGATCGAGAGCTCTATGCCGAGTTGGTCGCGTCCGAAGACCTGGTCGACCCCGTGGCCGACTATGTCTGCCAGGGGCAACCCGACGACTTCGGCGAACGCCTCGTTGGCCTCGATGACCACGCCGCTCGGGTCGACCATGGCCGCGCCCCACCACGCATCGCTGACGGAGAAGCGGTCAGGTTCGCTGGAGCCTGGATCGGCCGACGTCGACATTGGTCCTCCCCCGAGTACCACGCTGGCCACACCCTAGGTCACCCAGGGTGAGGATCCGGTAACAGCTCATGTCGTGCCACGAAGTTTCCGCGTCCCTGACGCAGCCTTCCGAGCCTTGGGGTCGGTCTCGCCGGAGTAGCGCGACATGAATGAGTCCTCCACGTCGTGGCGTTCCAGGTAGGTAGACGCGATCGCCTGGATCACCGCCGCGGCGGGCAGGGCGATCAGCGCCCCCACCGCGCCGAACAGCGCGGCACCCACCATCACCGTGCCGAACGCCACCGCCGGGTGGAGGTCCATGGTCCGGGCGGTGATCTTGGGCGAGAACACGTAGTTCTCTACCTGCTGGTAGATCAGCAGGAAGACCAGGATGATCAGCGCCTCGTTCGGGTCGTCGAGCAGGGCCACCAGCACGGGGAGCGCACCCGCCAGGTAGGTGCCGATGGTCGGGATGAACTGGCTCACCAGGCCGGTCCAGAGCCCGAGGGCCAACGCGTAGTCGACGTCGAGGACCTCGAGGAGCACGGTGGTGAAGATGGCCGAGGCGAGGGCCAGGATGCCGCGCGAATAGATGTAGCCGCCGGTCTTCTGGATGGCGACCTCCCAGCCGTCGGCCACCCTCTCCTGACGTTCGGTGGGCAGGAACGACAGCACGCTCCGCCTGAAGCGCGGACCATCGGCCACCATGTAGAAGGTGAACAGGGCGATGGTGAACAGGTTGAACACCACCCCCAGCGCCGAGATCCCCAGCACCAGCACCCGCGACCCGAGGTCGGTGGCGATCCCCTGGACGTCGTCGCTCTGGATCTCCTCGATCAGCTCGTCGGCGTCGAACTCGGTGTCGAAGCGTTCGTTGAGCTCCTGCTCTATGTCCTCCACCCGGTTGGGCAGGTCCTCGATGAAGGCCGAGACCTGACCGAACAGGGCCTGGCCCAGCAGCACGAGGAAGGCCAGGCTGGCCACGAACCCGCCGATCATCACGATCCCGGTGGAGAGCCCACGCCGGATGCCGTGGCGGGTCAACCAGTTCACGGCCGGCTCGAGGGCGAACGACAAGAAGAGCGACACGACCACGATGATGAGGAACGACTGCAGCTCGGCCAGGAGCCAGCGAGCGGTGAAGAGCCCGGCCACCCCGAGCATGAACAACAAGATCGCACGCGGCACCCAGGCGGGCATGGCCTCGATCGGCGGATCGGCGACCCCGGTGACGCCCGCCGACGGGTGGGTCGCACCGGCGGGGCCCGCAGGGTCGGGCGTCAGCCCCGACCCGGTCGCGGCCGGTTCGTCGACGCGGCCCTCCAGCGCTTCCTGATCGTCTTGCACCGGATTGAGATTGGCACGCCCGCGCGCCTGATCCGGGGACCGTGCCACCACCCGGTGGCGGCCGGAGAGATCAGCTCTCGGTGAGGCTCAGTGCCCTCATCCGCTGGTCGCTCACCGGGTCGCTGAATCCGTCGAGGTAGGCCAGTTCGTTGCGGTCGCGGTAGCGGCCCAGCTCGAGGATCTCGTCGCGCTGGATCTCCACCATGGCCCGGGCGAGGTTCACCGTGGTCCGGTCGGAGCCGTTGCGCGCCGCGTAGTCCGACATGTGCATGCCACCGAGGTGGTGCTCGCTCATCAGGGAGATCCACAGCGATTCGGCTTCGGCACCCTCGGCGCCTGCCAGGCGGTCCATCTCCTCCTCCGACGCCATGCCGCTCATCTGCTCCATCGGGAAGCCGTGGCCTCCCATCCACTCCATGACCGTCTCACCGGGGTCGGTGGAGAAGCCGAAGCGATCGAGGGTGGCGTTGAAGATGCCCTGGTCGAAGCGCTGGCTCAGGATGATCTCCTGGGCGTAGCGCTGCAGTTCGGGGTCGACGGTGTCGTTGGCCAGCAGGAGTATCGACATCTGCACGGCCTGGAGGTGGTGGACGCCCATGTCCTGCATGAAGCCGACGTCGACCTCGCTGAGGGGGCTCTCCTCCCGCTGACCGATCGCCCAGCCCACGGTGCCGCCGAGGAACCCGATCGCCACCAGGAGGGCCACCAGCCTGGTGGCCGTGAGCGGTCCGATCAGCCGTTCCAGCGCTCCCGGCCTGGTCGGCTCCGTCACCTCGGTCTCCACGGAGAACATCCTCTCGTCTCTGGGGCTGAACACCGCGCATCTGTGGCCGATAGCACTTGCCAGCGGGGTCGTAGGCACCGTTTACTGTTCCCTACCTACCGGTAGGTAGGCTAGGCCGCCGAACCTGGCGAGCCACCTTCGGCCGTGAGGCCACAACCTCGGAAGCGAGACCTACTTGACGGTTCACGGCATCGAACGGGCCCCTGAGGAACGGGTCAACTGGAAGACCAGCGCGCCCTTCATCCTCGTGCACTTCATCCCCTTCCTCGCCTTCTTCACCGGCATCACCGTCAAGTCGGTGATCCTCTTCGCGGTGCTGTTCTGGGGCCGGATGTTCTTCATCACCGGCGCCTACCACCGGTACTTCTCCCACCGGACCTACAAGACCAGCCGGGCCATGCAGTTCGTCCTGGCGTTCGGCGGGGGCATGGCCGCCCAGAAGGGCGCGCTGTGGTGGGCCAGCCACCATCGCAACCACCACCGATACAGCGACACCGACCTCGACCTCCACTCCCCTCAGAAGGGCTTCTGGTGGAGCCACGTCGGCTGGATCCTCTGCGACAAGAACAACGAGTGGAACGCCGACGACATCCGCGACTTCGCCAAGTTCCCCGAACTGCGCTTCCTCACCAAGCACGACTGGATCCCGCCGTGGACGCTCGGCGTGGCGTCGTACTTCATCGCCGGCTGGAGCGGCGTGGTCTTCAGCTTCTTCGGTTCCACCATCTTGTTGTGGCACTCGACGTTCTTCGTGAACTCGCTCGCCCACGTCATGGGCCGCCGCCGCTACGCCACCACCGACACCAGCCGCAACTCGGTGTTCATCGCCCTGCTCACCATGGGCGAGGGCTGGCACAACAACCACCACTACTACCAGGCATCCACCCGCCAGGGCTTCTACTGGTGGGAGATCGACGTCACCTACTACATCCTCAAGGCGATGAGCTGGGTGGGCCTCGTCCGCGACCTCAAGGAGCCCCCGGCCCGGGTGAAGACCGCGGCCCGCATCCGCGACGGCCAGTTCGACCAGGGCATGTTCCGCGCCCACTGGGCCAAGGCCGGCGCCGCGCTGGCCAACGTGCGATCCCACGTCCGCGACTCGGGCGACGGAGCCACGTCGCCGGCCACTGCCCCGCTGCGCGCGTCCGACGTCGACCCCGCGCTGCTCGCCAACGACGAGGAGCTGCTCACCCGCCGCGAGCAGCTCGATGAGCTGATCGCCGCCCAGCGCGCCGCGCTGCACGAGCACATCGAGAACGCGCTCGCCCACGCCGAGGAACTCGGCCGCCTAACCCGCCGAGCCGAGCGCGAGGTGGCGGTCACCGACTGACCCGCGTGCGCCGCGGCTGCCGCGGGCGCGACCGCGGGCAAAACGTGGCCATCACGGCGACCTTCTGCCCGCCACCCCGCCAACCCAAGGCGCCGCGGGCGTGGTCGACTCGACGTTCGACGTGGGCAACCAGCACCTGCAGACGTACTACGACCTGTTCCTGCCGCCGGGTGAGAACACCCTGACCATCACGGCCGATTCCGGTGCGACCCGAACCGAGCAG